>JADGEH010000179.1 GCA_016744475.1 Thiotrichales bacterium
ATGCTATATACATCGTTGGTTTTCTAAATTCATTAAAAGTCAGAGAGAAGTGGTATGTTACGATGCTGTTGCTAACATAAATAATAATTTTGATTTAAATCAGATAATAGAGAAACTAAATTCTTTCTCAAATAACGATAATTTTCTGAATTATATCCAAGGAAACATTTACGAACCTAGATCAAATAGAATGAAATTAGTTAAATATATTTTATTCAGAATTGATCAAGAAATGCAGGATTCTAGCGTATCAAAAATTTATCATGAAAAGGTAACTATTGAGCATATTTTGCCTCAAAATATGAATGAACAGTATTGGACAGATAGATTTTCAGAAATAGAGCATTCAGAGTGGGTAAATAAATTAGGTAACTTGACGTTAATCAATGGGTATAAAAACTCAAAAGCACAGAATGATGGTTTTGATAAAAAAATAGCTATTTATAAAGAAAAGAACAAAGCTCCATCATTTGATATTGCAAAAAACATCTTAGAATATTCAGACTGGAATGTTAGGAACTTAAAAACACGTCATGAATTTTTACTGGAGATAGCTAAAAATATTTGGCTTGTTTAAATCTGCAAGATGTATGTTGTAGATTGTATTAAGAGAATAGTCACACTATAGAAATGTCAGGTTTGTCTTTTCTCATTCCCACTTGCAGATCGGGATGCGCAATCCAGACTCCAACATTTCAATCCTCTTCGTCGTCTCCCGAAACGTTCGGGCTAAGGCGACAAACCTTGACCCACTTAATGTGCTCTTTAAACGCTGGCGTTATCTTTAGGAGTTTGGCTTTTCGCCATCCTGCTTTGTTGTCTATCAATATTCCCCTTCCCTCTAAACATCAATCAATGCGTATTTCCCTCTTGCTCCAGATGAACTGTTAAAATCCCTTCTGTTGTCAATGAGTTATTAATCAAACATAAGTCCATAGAAGTCGAAATGCTGTTGTGTCATCTGAAGCACATCATGCGACTTGCCGTTTCTCAAGCGCAAAAATGCGGCGGATATTCAGCACAACCATTTTGGCTTCACTGTTGAGCTTTTTAGAACGTTCGTAGTGAGCACTTCAGTGCTCATTTAAGCAATGACATTGATTTTTTCTTACAATGGATAAACTACTGATACAATGACTTTTTTCGTGTCACCCACCCTTCACCTCAGCTTCACATAGGTTCTTCATTTCTTATGCAAACGCATTCCAATATTTTTAGTGAGCGCCCGTATTGGGCAAAACGCTTTGGCACAGCGCCTGTGCTGCCCATGTCTCTTGATGAAATGGAGGCTTTGGGCTGGGATGCTTGTGACATCATTATTGTGACGGGCGATGCTTATGTCGATCATCCTAGCTTTGGCATGGCCTTGATCGGGCGCTTGTTGGAAGCCCAAGGTTTTCGAGTCGGCATTATTGCGCAGCCTGATTGGCATTCTAGCGCCGATTTTCAAAAACTCGGTCAACCGAATCTGTTTTTTGGCGTGACCAGCGGCAATATGGATTCAATGGTGAATCGTTACACCGCAGATCGGCGACTGCGTAGCGATGATGCTTACACGCCCAATGAAGAAGGCGGCAAACGCCCAGATCGCAGCGTGATTGTGTATAGCCAACGTTGTCGTGAGGCGTATAAAAAGGTGCCTGTGGTGGTGGGCGGTATTGAAGCCAGCTTGCGCCGTATTGCGCATTATGACTATTGGTCGGATAAGGTGCGGCGTTCTATTTTGGTCGATAGCAAAGCGGATATTTTGCTGTACGGTAATGCGGAACGCGCCATTGTCGCTTTGGCTCACCGCCTTGCAAAAGGCGAGGCGGTGCAAAACATCACGGATTTGCGCGGCACAGCGGTGATGTGTGATACGCCATTTGCGGGATGGGCTGGGCTGGATTCGACCACTTTGGATGATCCTGGGAAGATTGAGGCTTTGCCGAATCCTTATGATGAAACCGCTCAATCATCGTCGCCGACACCCGCTGATGATTCGTCCCCCGTAGCTCCGCTCTCGTTTGTTCCACGCCATTCTGCCAAACAGGAACGCCAGCACACTTATGTCCGTTTGCCTGCCTATGAGCAAGTGAAAAGTGATCCGGTGTTATATGCCCACACTTCACGTTTGCTGCATTTGGAATCCAACCCTGGAAATGCGCGTGCTTTAATTCAAAAACATGGTGAGCGAGAAGTGTGGCTGAATCCGCCGCCGATTCCACTCACCAGTGAGGAATTGGATCGCGTGTATGAATTGCCGTATACCCGCTTGCCACATCCGGCTTATCAAGGCGCACGGCTGCCTGCTTATGAAATGATTCGATTTTCTATTAATATTATGCGGGGTTGTTTTGGCGGTTGTTCTTTTTGTTCTATTACTGAGCATGAAGGGCGCATCATTCAAAATCGTTCAGAAGGTTCTATTATTCGAGAAATAGAAACGATTCGTGACAGCGTGCCAGGATTTACCGGACATATTTCTGATTTAGGCGGGCCGACCGCGAATATGTATCGCTTGCATTGTAAAGACCCGAAGATTGAATCGGCTTGTCGCCGTTTGTCCTGCGTGTTTCCTGGTATTTGTAAAAACTTAAATACTAATCATGCGCCTTTAATTAAGTTGTATCGTCGTGCACGTCAATTGCCGGGGATTAAAAAGCTCTTTATTGCTTCTGGTTTACGCTACGACCTTGCAGTGGAATCACCTGAGTATGTTAAGGAATTGGTCACGCATCATGTCGGTGGTTATTTGAAAATAGCCCCAGAGCATACGGAAGAAGCGCCGCTGTCAAAAATGATGAAACCCGGTATGGAGAGTTATCATCGCTTTAAGGACATGTTTGATAAATATTCTCAAGCAGCGGGTAAGGAACAATATTTAATTCCTTATTTCATCGCGGCACATCCAGGGACTTCTGATGAGGATATGTTGAATTTGGCGGTGTGGTTGAAACGCAATGGTTTACGTGCAGATCAAGTGCAAGCTTTTTTACCTTCGCCAATGGCCTTGGCGACAGCGATGTATCATTCAGGGAAAAACCCACTTAAACGTGTGCGGCGTGATGGTGAGGCGGTGAGTGTGGCACGAGGTATGAAACAGCGGCGTTTGCACAAGGCTTTTTTGCGTTATCACGATGCGAATAACTGGCCTATGTTGCGGGAAGCTTTAAAACGCATGGGGCGGGCTGATTTGATCGGCAATGGTAAGCAGCATTTGATTCCGCATTACCAGCCCGCAGGCACGGGTGGTGCGGCGGAAAAAAATCAGCGTTTTAATACGCAACATACGCGCCCTGTGGTGCCTGCGAAAAAGCCCAAGGCGCAGCGTAAATTACGCAGTACCACCGCAGGCAGCCCTTCAGGGCGTGGTAAGCGGCGGCGTTAAGGTGGGCTGTATCGTATTGGCTGTGGCCAGCGCGGCTTGTGGCACCAGCACAGGGTTAGGCGACACGGTTTTCTGCGGCAAGGGTTTAGCTAAGGTTTCTGGGGTTTGCACTCGATAAGCAGTCGGGTCGCCTGGAGCTGGGCCTAACAGTTCTTTGACGCGAAATTCTCCTGTGCCAGGTTTAGGACGTTCTACATCAGGCTCACGCGCATGAAAGATCATCGGATCACCAGGGGCGGGACCCAACACTTCTTTGAGTTGATATTCTCCCGTGCCGGGTTGTGGGCGTTGCGTGACCACGGTTTCTTGATGCGCGGTGATGCTGGGGGGAAGCGCCTGCGTGTCGGTGTTCGAGTGTCTTGTATTCGATGGAATAGGTGCGGGATGAAAAGTTGCTGACAGCGGCGGCTGAGTCAACGGATTGACGGGGTTATCGTAAGTCCTCTCCTTGGGTATAGGAGCTTCTCTGAGTTCTGCGGGAGGAGGCGCATAAGCACGAGGCGCAGAGGCTTGAGGCGGTCTTCCATAATGGTTGTAAGTATGACGCTGCGTGGGCTGTTGTGCGGGCGGATAAGTGAGCGGCACAGCATGGCGCTCTAAACGTTGGTTTAAACGCTGTTCTGCGGCGGAATCGGCATAGGCATTCGTCCATGCTCTAGCCTGCGGTGGTGCGGCTTGTTGATAAGCAGGCGGCGCAGCTTGTGGATAGGGCGGCGGCGCATAGGTTTGAGCATTCGCTGCATAAGCGGGTGCATGGCGCAATGGTGGCGAGACGGGGGCTGAAGATGCGCCATACTGAGGGGCATACACAGGAGGCTCATACGCATTCGTGCGCTGAGTATTTTGCTGAGCGTAATTGTTTTGTGGAACAGGCGGATAAGTAGCTTGCGGGTAGGGTTGGTAATAAGGCTGTACAGGGGTTGTCGCTTGAGGATAAGTCTGATGTTGTTCCCTTTGTCCATAATCTGAAGCAGGTGGCCTAGGATAATTTTGAGGGGGTATAGAACCCGCATAATAAGGCGCGGAATAAGTCTGTTGTTGTGACCGCTGTGGCGGTCTCTGCGCATTGTTAGCAACGGGGGGATAATAGGCGGGCTGTGCATAACTCGCCCAAGGATTCGGTACATAGCGAGGGGCAGAAGGAGTAGTCGCTGGAGGGTTATTTTGCCAAGTATTTTCCGTATTAGGCGGCGGATAATCCCAAGTGGTTTGGGCAGGAGCGGGGGGGGCTGAATTAAATGGAAAGGTCTCTGCTGGCAATCGAGCACTCATACTGAGCAGCACAGCACCCACCACAACGGTCAGCTTAAATGGTCTCATACATCCTCCTTGACTGATATTTCTCGGTATTTTTTGGTGCTAAACACTTAAATAACACTATACATGAGCCATCATCGAATTGGGAGGCAAGGACATGGAACACCGAATACAGGCACGCAAACACCTCTTTTTATATCTAGATGTTTATGACCAAGACGATGGACAGTGAGGAGGCTATCCAAGAATGAAGAACTGACTGCGGAACAGTGGAATTTGAGGCAGATTTCCCGATTTTTCTCGTTAAATAGCCTGCTATTCGCCTCAAAAAATCGAAAAATCTGCCTCAAATTCGCTGTCCCTCGCTACGGCTCTCATTCTCGGATAGCCTCCTAGGACATCTGGGGGATATTTCAGATGAGGGATTGATGATTATCAGCACTCATCCTTTGCCCTTGCGGAAAATGCTGAATCTCCGCATCAAACTGCCGGATGCGGAGGAATGTCCTAAAGCATTTATGTCGATACAAGTAGAAACGCGCTGGACAGCCCCGGATGCTAATCTTGACTTACACTGTGTGGGATGTTTGTTTGTAAACATCGATGCAGAGGATCAAGCATTAGTACAAAAAGTGGAAAAACTGTTGAGTTTTGAAGGTTAGGCTCAGCTTGGTAGGATAAGTAGAGACGCGACGTGATGTTTGTTTTTGGTATGAAATTCAGCCACGCCGACACCCATCTTTTGCAAAATGGCATGATTAATATGATGGGTTTCGGCGCGAGAAAGATAATAGCCCAAAACAAGTGCATGGGTGCGCCTCTACCCATCCTACCGCGCTTGTTTTCCATTATTAATAAATAACCATTTAACATGAGGGGATTAAATTAAGAATTGTTAATGGTTCACTGTCGTGCAAAGAACCACCAAGCAGCAAAAGGGAGCATAATTAATATAAGAGCCAACATTAAGAAGGAAAAAATACCAATTGTTTCAAATCCTACCAAAGGGATATTTATTATTGAAAGCACATATAAAAATAGACCAGAAAGAAAAACACTAAAAAGCAGCATAACTCCATAAGATACAGAATTATCTCTTATTTCTGATTGAAATTCTAATACCCAATTAATTATATTAATCATAAATAATACATATATATACAAAATAAACCAGCTATCTAAAAAAGTATCATCTAAGCTTTTAATTTCATTAAATTTCACAGAAGTTATTACATAATTCAGTAGGTCAGTAGATAATCTTTCTAAAAGAGAGACAAACCCAAATAATGATATAAAGCTCAGAGAAATTTTAACCATATATTTCCATAGTTTGATATTAAATAGATATTTATATATCAATTGGTAAAAATTTTTACTTATTCGGAATAAGTAAACAAGAACCATATAGCATAATCTCCATATTAAATCTGCAATCAATAAAAAAGTCTTAATTATATATACAGAAATTAAAAATAATGGCTTTATTATTGAATAAATTATACCTTTTTGGTTCGGGTTTGTATTTTTATCTTGATTAGGTATTTTTATTGAAGGAACAGATGGACGATCTGATTTTATGGATTGAATAATCGAGTCTATTAGTAAACACAGTAATACTAAAATTCCAATTATATATCTTATATCCAACATCATATCTAAAACCTGATTCTGACCTAAAGTTTCCATATAACCAAATTCAACTAATTTTTGAGTATCAATTGTGATCACTAAGGAGGTAAAAGCTGAAATAATATAAAGGGAGAAATATGCTGATTCCCTTGTATATGTATGCCCTGTATCTTTAACAATAAGAAGTAATATAGGAAGTAAAAAAATACCAAACATAAGAATTTCATCAACTACTGAGTCTCGGTGAATTACTAAGTAAATACATGTAAAGTAGACTAGGCTAAAGGCTAAATTCTTAGCAAAAAGACTAATTTTTTCACACCCAGAAAAAGACATAGATAGCCATCCCATTGAAAATAGGGCTATCGATAACTTTAATGCATCTATTTGGCCAAATAGTATAGAACTGAAAAAGTAAGTTTTTGGGTATAATAGATTATGATTAATAGATAAATATATAGCTAAAATATATCATTTATAAAGTTACATAACTTTTTAGTTTATCGAATTGAAAGTATTCACCTGATAAACAATCTCTGAATATTTGAATCGCA
>JADGEH010000247.1:0-522 GCA_016744475.1 Thiotrichales bacterium
CATGGAAAACACCGTGGTCAATGAGCGTGATGTGTTCCTGCCGTTGACCTTTGGCACAGTCTTCAATGTCACGCCCGTATTTTTAGGCGAAGATGAACACGGCGCACATTATCAAGTGCATCAAAACGCGGTTGATTCGATAGCTGTTCGCTCGGGTGGTTTACCTGTGGATGCCGAGCGTATTGCCCTTGAGTTGGCTAATGGCAAGTTTTCGATTGACCCACCACCAGCAGGGAAAATCACAACAGATGTGCAAATTAATGAGGGAGCGATTGATGTAGTCAGAGGCTTGTTTGATAGCATCGGCATTCAATACGACCCAGCGCACTTTGATGACTTCGCCAGCTATAACTTAAGCATTGGCATCTATGCCGATAAACAAATCAGCTATCGGGAAGTGATTAACCGCATCTTGTCCAGCGTCGGTCTTCGAGTTTCTTATTGGTATGACGGCAAGGCGTGGTTGTATGAAATTAAAAAGCCTGTGGTTTCTGATTTTATTGTCTCCCCTGTGCCTTATAC
>JADGEH010000247.1:532-1714 GCA_016744475.1 Thiotrichales bacterium
TAGCCTCTTTGCAAATCCTATATAAGAGGAATCACACACTGCAAAACGCGGGGGACTTATACGATAGCGTCAGCATTGCTGATGCCCTTTTGTATGAGCAGGAATATAGCGCTGTCCTTAATCAAGACTTACAAACCGCACAAGATTACCCCGCAGCGGCTATCGATGTGAAATTTGAAACCGCACTGGCACAACGCTCAGATGCCGAAGCTCAAGGGCAACGCTTAAATGCTATGTATCAAGTGCCCTATAAAGATTGGGAAGGCGAAGTGTACCTCGATGCGCTGAATTTTCAAATAGGGCAGGCGGTCAAGATAGTTTATTCAAGCTTGGGTTTTCAAGCCGGACGTACAGCGGTAGTGCTGGGCTTTGATTGGTTTCCAGAAACGAGAAAAACAAGCTTAAAAGTGAGGGTTTGGGATGTCTAACGCAGGTCTACTTTTAGTCAATGCTGCTGATAATGCAGACCTTTCTATCACGCCCGCGAGTGCTGATGGTTTTGGTATTGAAAACGTACAACTACAAGGCAAGACGACAGTTTATCAATCTAATGGCGTTGGGCAATTAGTGTTGATTGCTAATCTTGCTGAGCCATTGCAGGTTAATAAGTCTGGTACTGCGCTTTTAGGGAATTTTAGTCACCTAGCCACTGTAAAAATTAAGCTGTTTGCTGGTAAGGATGAAGGCATGCTTATCTATGACAAAATTGTTGCCCCATCTGATAAGGGTGGTAAGTGGTTTGATTTTTTTGAATCAGGCGATGAGTCACTCAGCTTTCAATGTTTGAAAATAACCATTAATGACCCACTGCAAGAAGAATATCACCAGCTAGACAGATTATTCATTGGTGAAGTGTTCAGACCGCAAGTCGATTTATCCAAGAACTTTCGTTATGCACCGAACGATGATACCGAGCAAGAACGCGACAGCGCTGGCGGCTTACATTCATTTGCCAAAGCCCAATATAAAACTTTTCGTTTTGCCTTTGAGCGTATCAATGATGTGGCTGAGAGAAAAGCCCTAGATAATGCCTTGGAACATTGCGGCAAGCTGCGCGATGTTTTCATTGCCCTAAGACCAGACCACAATGACAGCTATGATTTTGCCGGACAAGTGAAATTCACCGCTATGCCGGAATTTGCATGGCTCAAAGGCGGGCGCTGGTCAGTGCCGTTTGAAGTC
>JADGEH010000180.1 GCA_016744475.1 Thiotrichales bacterium
CACCCTCATTGATTAAGTCATCAAGCGTCATTCTTTAATCCCATGTAATAATAAATCGAATATATATTATAATCGTTTTTTAGTTTTAAGTGGTCGTATATTTGAAGAATTATCTCTATAACACATCGTTTTTCTGCCAACGAATATCCACCCACATTTCACCCAAATGACAATCACCCTCATCACCCATGCCGATCACTTCAATGACTTGCCCAATACTCAAAGGCGAAACACGGCGTTTATTGATGACTTCTGCTTGAAAAGAAAACCTCAGCGTATCGTGCAGATAAACATACTAGCCAGCTTCCTGTTCATATTCATCATAGTAATCTACGATGATCTCCATTTGAATGCGTTCTTCAATAACTTCATTATGTTCTCTATCTATTTTTTTCATAGCTTGACCTCAGTGAAATGAATAAGTTTTAATGAATAACTTTGACTGTTACATCAATCTTTCTTAATTACTTCTTATTAAGATGTACATCCCCTGTTCCCGAAAAAATGTTGTGATGCCCCGTCACATTTTGTACGACTTTATCTCTACCCACTATATCTCCATGCACATGCATATCTCCCCCCACATTGATCTGCTGCTCTACTTTTTGACCAGCTTGATCAAAGGTCGCCTTGGGTGAACTGGAAGGTGGGTTATTTTGAATAAAAGACATCAGTTCTGACAAACGGTTTTGGCTTTCTGCATAGCGGATTAAATCAATAGCTTGCTCAGTTTGTGTTGCATTACGCCGCACCCAAGCAGGCGGCATATTGAAATCAAACAACAAGGTTTCAAAGGCTGCCGTGGGTAATTGATTCAGCATTTGTAGCACTTGAGAACGTGAATATTGAGTCATGTATGATGTCCTTATGTTGAGCGGTGTACCGTGACAGAACCTGTGCCGGAAAAAATAGCCTTCATCCCCGTCACCGTCTGCGTCATCGGCACCGCAGCCTGCGGTATCTGCACTATTTCAGCATCCCAACCCGCCGCTGGCAATGACCTGGCTACTTTTTTCTCGTGCCAGCGCTTAGCGCGGCACATTGCAAACATCAATCCCCTGTCTTTAGTGCTTGTAATGCAGCCAGCACCTCATCTGCCGCCAGCCTTTCCTGTTCTAAGCGAGTATCGCCATAGACCGCATCGCGCAAATCAGTAAATAGCTGTTGTTCTTCAAGGGTTAAATGGGCGGGCATTGTGTCGCAAGGTGCATCTTCTTGAACCATCAAACTTTGATGCTTTAGCAGCGTCGCTTTATCCATCATCAAAGCATTGACGTGTGGTTGATGTCCGCGAGCATCAGACAAATACTTCAAACCCCAAGTGTCTAAATCACCCCAATAATTAATGACTTTATCGTGCAGCCACTTTGCTTGCATCCAAGCTAAATTTGCACCGCCACCAAACACCGCAATGGTATTGGCTAAAGTTGGCAAGGCATAGCCCGTGGCGAGATTTTCCACCACCAACAGGCGTTGGCAGGGCAGGGGATATTCAAGCAAGGTTTCAGTTGCCAGTTGTAACAAGGGCAAGCCGCCCAGTGCCGCTTGAGTATGCGGACACAACGGACGCACCCACAGCCAATTGTTGGGTTGAGGACGGCAATTGAGCCAAGCCAATAAGCCGCCGCTGTTATCAATGGCGTTATCGTGTAAGGCATTGAGCAGGGCTGCCAACAACACGCGCTGGGTTTCGATAAATTTAGTATCCACCCCGCGCAACGGCAACGCCCGCAAATAGCCGCCTTGCCCTAGCCCTGCATGTAATTGTGGCAACAATTTAACCAATAATGCCACCTCTTCAAGGCGCAATTTTTCCAGTCTAGCAAGTTGCTTGATTAAGACGGGATACAGGCTTTCATCATAAGCCAGCAAAGGCTGCATCCGCTGTTCCCACTGCTGGCTACGGGCAATCGCCTCAGCGCCCAACCACGCCAATAACGCTTGCATAGACGACAAGCACAGGCGCACAGGCACTTTTTCTGCGCCAATGTCCAGATCGCGGTATTGTCGGGCTTCCCAGATGACACCGGGTAATCGGCACTGTTTCCACGCTTGCATATAGTCTTGAAAATGTTGGATATTACTCAAGGCTTGCTTGCCGCTGGGTGCTTTGAGGGATAGACTCAAAGGAAAAGCGCGTTCACCACTGAGGCGTTTGCGCAAATGATGCGGTTTGTCCCATTCTTGTTGGCGCAACAGGTGGCGAATGTCGTCGGGTAAGCGTCCCCAGTCACTCATAAGTTAATCCCACAAGGTTGTTTAACGTTTTCCGTTTGTAATCGCGTTTGTAGTGAGGACTTCATTCCTTACAAGTAAGCACTGAAGTGCTTACTACGAACGGTTTACTACGAACGCTGCGCCGCCAATTGCTGATCAATGGTGTCCCAAGTAATTTCACGCAAATAGCTTTCGTGATTATCCGCATTGCGCTCGGCAAGAATCAAAGAACGGGCGGATTCTCGCGCCAAGTTAAGATTTTTATACGGCGTAATCAAATTGATGTGAATATGCAATTCTTTAAACACGCGCAACACGCGGCGGCTGGCGGCTTCAGCGGTGTTAGAAAAAGCTTCATCAAGAAAGACGGTGCAATACACAGGTTTGTCTTGTCCCTTCGGCGTGAGCACATAGGCAAGACTGGCGGCAACCACCATGCCCGCAAAGGATTCTTTTCCCCCCCCCGATTTACCGCTAAAAAATCCAATATATCCAATAATTTGAGTTGCTGATAACGCTGTTCATACACGGCTACTGACCCATAAAGAATTTTTTAATCCGTGCAAAAAAACTAATTACTTTATAATCATGTTCACGATTAGGAAATTTTTTCTGTACTTGAACAACATCACTTATCCCTCGTTTAGCAAAAACATCTTGCTCTCTTACATCACGGATTTTTTCATCATTCCAATTATTAGCCCATTTGATGTTTCCATCTCGTATAAAGTAGTGTGAACGACATGGCAATGACCAATTTCCTATTGATGGATGGACAGTAATAGTCTCGCCATCAAATATGATTTTCCAGTCTTTAGGACTCATTGGTGTTATTACTTCTTGACTGCAACCGCAGCAACATAAATGTGACATGGTTGCGAAGTCAAGAGCAATATAAAGCACCCCTGTTTCCAGTTTATCTGGAAAGCTATCTACAAATCGGTGTTCTAATTTGCATATGGGTTTCATGCTACATCCTGATTTAATAGATGATTTCCATCAAGCGTAAACAGGCTAAAGTGTTCTCCTCCTGTATCTTTATAGAATCCCCACAGTTTCTTCCAGCGAATCACGGCTAAACAGGCATTCAAAGCATTGAGTTCAGCAATCTGGATATTTTTTGTATACACATTATCGGCATCAGCAGATTTAAGTGGAATTCTGTCACGAGAGTGTACATGCTCACGCAATCTCGGTGTGCTAGTTGTGGTACGAATAGTACCAATTAAGCTATCATCCACTATCTCTAACCCCATGCCGACATCAATAAAAGGAATGTCATAATCCTCAAGTGCGGCAATAATTGGAATTTTAGCCTCGCTCTTATCAATACATAAGAAAACCATCTCATGATCATACAAAATCTCAGTGTTTTCAGAGGTAATCAGTCCTGTATGAGGAACAATACCTTTATGTATATTGCTGTAAATTTCAGCAAAATAATCCACCTTTGGCATACGCTTTTTTAATTGTTCCAAAGAAACTGCACCTGGTGTTCGAAAAGCATTGTGCTGCTCGAAACTATCTGCATCATAAATATGGATTTGTTCTACTGGCGTTTTGGATACCAAGTCCAGCACATATGATCCCGTCCCACCTAAACCAATGATGGCGATAGAACGCCGTTTAAGCTTTTGTGTCATTGATGTAATGCCCGCACGCCCAGATGCATTGTCAAAATAGACAAAAGGGGAATCATTGGGCGCATCAATGATACGACCCGTGCGCGGTGTGACTAAAGGATCGATTGCTACGGCGGGGCTACAAAGCAAAGCAGCATAAGTTGTCATCTTTTCATAATAATCTGCATAACCTAGCTTAGGTTTGCTAGAAAAACTGTGATTGACAATCAAATCGCCACTGATGATTTGACGTGATGAGTTAAGGCGAATTTTTTCTAGTGGTTTGCCTTCATGATTACAAGGATATTCTCCTGAAAACATCATGACATGTTCGCTGCCAGTATTTGGAGGATTTGTTTTGTTACCAGATACAGATAAAGTTGATACAAGCATTCCCCTACAAATTTTTTGATTTGCATTGACATACGGAATATTCCGTAGTAACAAATGCCCATGTTCTATGCTGACTTCATATCCGTCTTCCCGTAGAAGAACAAGATCGGGACTAAGATTTATCAGTTGCTGAGACATTAAACATCATTCCTTTTTTAAGTTTTACAGATTCGCCTTTGATAAGTGTTCCCTCTGGGGAGTTGTCGTGTCCCTTGCGATAGCTAACCGTAAAAGAGGTATTAGGGGTAATGGGCAAATCAGGAAAAGCGAGCTTTACCAGTTCCATAAAAGTGATTTTTCCTGGCTCGACTTGCTTCTCTCGTGTATTAACAAAAATGCAGATTTTCTCTGGCTGTCTGGAAAAAATGCGTTCTACCCCCTTTGGCTTAAGATGAACCACATTATCCTCATCAAGAACTTTGTCTCCCGAACTATCTAAAACAATCTCATGTCCATCAGGGATTTCTGCATATCGGCGAATATCCGATACAGAAATATCTTCCGTTCCCCACTCATAACCACGTTCATTAATGGTTAATGAGAAAACCCGATCACTGTTGAAAGAAACAAATATTGGCACTTCATTTTCATCCAGTTCAATTTTCTCTTCCAAACCAACTGAACGAGATGTCTGGTTGCCCATTTCAATGAGGATAAAATGACTAGCTGGATTTAGCCTCGCATTGGCTCGAATCTGCCGTCCCGTCAAAATAGCATCTTCGCTAACGAAAACTTCACCATCTAATTGGTACTTATACTTATGTGCATTATTAGGCATATTGCCCTCCATAGCTTCAGTTAAAAAAATATATTCAATGATTGTATTGAACCAGGCTGCAAAAAAAATCAACGAATAGCAAAATACCGAAATTCAACGCCGCCAGAAGGCGCTTTTTCGTCACGACGCAATATAAAACCAGCTTCCAACAATTGCTTGAGTTTCGTACTCGCGTTAGTTAATTTTAGTTGCATTTTTTCTGCTACCTCAGAGGCAGAGGTTTCCCCTTGTTCCAGTACGAATCCTAACAATGCCTTATTACCCCGACTAGGCTCAAGACCGATTGTTTGGTAACCGTTTTCATCAGAAACGGTAATGGGTTGTTCTCTGCGCGAAGCCGCAGCCTCCCAATTCTCAAGCATGTCAGGGCTTGATATATGGGTTAAGCAAAAACCTTTACGTCCTCTATAACGTACAGCAAGCTCAATAACACTCTCACGAGCAAATGAAACATCTGTACGTTCAACGCCTTCAAGAGAAATATAGAAAATAATACAACTAGGATTCTGCTCAATCGCGCCGATCAGTGTGCTGTAAACAGTACGACCTTCGCTATTGCCCCAGCCATCGCTGCGTTCCATATAATCTCGTAATCGGATAGTAGGCTTCTGGTTCATGTTTTTTATTGAAACAGATTTATGTGATTTAGTCAAGAGAAAAATTAAATGCGATGTGTGTACCCCAAAGTAATGGGACATCACTATGCGTATATGCCTTATGAGGAGTATAGCCATCAGCAGATGGAACAAGGCGTACATAACAGGTTGGTAAACGAATCTCTAATTCAGCGTTATAACGAATGGCATTCACAGCGCACTGCTTTAATCCGTCTCCACGAATTTTTCCATGTCGGGAAAGTCCATTACGAAAGGCTTCTATTAACAATTCTTCATCTGACAGCCTTGTAAACGATAGAGAGTATTTTTTTAATCCAGGCTTGAGAGTCTCCAGCAATCCTTTTCCACTATCTGAAACTGCAACAATAGCTTGTCCACCATTTCTGTATACCTGAGAAACTGCATATCCATCCAACTCAGTTTCACTGTGTTCATATATGTTACTAATCAACTCACCGAATACAGTAAAAGCTGAATGACCTAATGACTCACAATCTATATCATCTGAAACCTTTGACACTGCTGAAGTTAAAGCCTGTTCCAATCGTCGGGGAATACTATCATTTCTATAATTAGGGTTGATTGATTCAAATTCCACCAGTCCTGAGTTATTACCTCGATAAATATCAACACTTGATACGGATGGTTTTTCAGGCTTAACCCAAATTTCAGGATTTAAATGTTTGAAAAAACCCATTCGGTCAAGATAGCCAAAAGTTGATGATTCTGGATCAAATGAAAGTGTAACTTGTTTATTGGAAAACTGAAGTTGATTAGCTAACGACAAAATTTTAACACCAGCCGAAACCATGATTTTGCATTCCTTTGGAAATTCAAAACGAACAAGTGCTGTGGATGCAGTTAGTAATTCTGGGTTGTTACGTAAAGTTTGTTCAAATAATTTACTAGTGATCCATCTATTTGGGAAAGTAATTGTATCCATATATAGCAAGATTACATCAGTTGTTAAGACTGCCAGTCCTTCAAGGACTGGCAGTCTTGGGTTTAGCTCTATCGTAAGCCTATAAATGATATACTTTAGC
>JADGEH010000049.1 GCA_016744475.1 Thiotrichales bacterium
CGCCAGCCCAGTACGTGCCACGACTTCATTAGGCCAGCGTTGAATGATTTCACGATAAGCTTCTTCTGCCGCCTGCGTATCGCCTCGTGCTTTTAACACCTCTGCCAGCCCGTTCCGTGCCACGACCTCATTAGGCCAGCGTTGAATGATTTCACGATAAGCTTCTTCTGCCGCCTGCGTATCGCCTCGTGCTTTTAACACCTCCGCCAGCCCGTTCTGTGCCACGACATCATTAGGCCAGCCTTGAATGACTTCACGATAAGCCTTTTCTGCCGCCTGCATATCGCCTCGTGCTTTTTGTAATTCTGCCAAGCCTGTATGAGGCACAGGGTCATCAGGATTGAATTCACTGGCTTGTTGATATAAGTCCTGACACCAATCCATAAAACCTTGTTCCAAAGCGGCTGCCGCTACCTGGCACAACGTCATAGCGAGGTATTTATCTTCGGTGCCTTTTCTTTGTTGTTCTTTAAGCAAGTCCTTTAGATATTTTTGCGCACGCGATAATTTACGTTTTTGTAATTGTGTCATGATGCCTTTAATACTTTTTTCTACACGGTCTTGTGGAAACCCATTCACTTTAAAACTTTTGTGTTGTTGGCACCACTTCGCCTCTGTTCTACACAGCGTGACAGGTTTGCAGGCAAGAGGAAGAGAAGGAGAAAGAATATCTAATATGGCAATATCGTCAAGGGAGTGATCGGGGGTTAGCGTATAACTTTGAGAACGGGGGAACCAAGCATGATTTAATACACGGACTTCAATTTTGCTATTGTCAATGCCAGGAAAATCGATCCAAAAACTTTCTATTGGGCAGTCCTGTGCTCCATCTCGTCCTAACGCAAAATTTACCACATGCGCACAAGTCAACAGGTGTTGAGGGGTGATGAGAAAGGCAGCCCCTGCCACTGTATCATCATGATTTTTATACACTCTAGCTAGATATCCTCTTAACATATCAGCATTGTATTTCTTTTGAAGGGATTGATGGGGGAAATATGCAGAACATAATCTGTGCTCATGCGAGGCAAAGCGCTCGCATGAGATAAAAGACGGCTGCTCACTCTATCTTTTCAGGTTTTTTCCAAGACAGTTTAACCGTGTAATTGGCTTCAACACTACCGGAAGCAATCATCGCCTTGCCTGCGCCATTGAGCTTAATGCCAAAGGTGACTTCTGCGGTTTCTGGGGCTTTATCAATACTCTGGATTTCTTCGAGAATGGTGTTGGAGGCGTAGCTGATAATGCTCATAGTGTCTTTGAAAGTGCTATCTGCTACGGGCTTGATCAGGTTTTTTAAGGTATCGGTGATGCCTGCTGCCCCTCGACTACCTCGAGTCACGGAGCTGGCCTGTGTTTCTTCCGCCGTTTCTACCAAAATGCTGGTGTCACCATCAGTGAATGCTGCAATCGTTTTGCTCATTATAGTTTCCTGTCTGTTAATAGATGAGGTTAAAAAGAGAGACTGCTTCCTAATGTTAAAATATTAGTTTTAATAAAGCTATTTGACATCATGACATTGAGTTTTTATATGCACTTTTAGATTTAGCCAGTGTTGTTGTTGAAAAGTGGGTATTAAAGAATAATTTGCCCTGTGATGATTTAAACAGTTTAAGCAATGTGATGTAATTACTGCGTAAAAATCCAAAACATTTTAATAAATAAATCCTTGAGAATTTCTTTTTCAAATCATGTTTAAAAATCCAGTAGCCACAATATCAGCGCATAACGCCCGCCTTTGGCGATGCTCACCCACAACAAAAACGGCAAACATCGCATTTTTGCCATGCCTGCGACAAAGGTGAGGGGATCGCCAATGATGGGCAGCCAGGAGAGTAATAAAGTGGGCGCACCATAACGCTGGAACCAATTTTGCGCGGTGTGCCATTGCTGCGGTTTGAAGGGAAAGTAGGGGTGCTGCTGCCAGTGTGATAAATAACGCCCTAAGCTCCAATTGAGCAGCGCTCCAGCGACATTGCCGAAGGTTGCCGCTAACCATAATCCTGTCCATGAGTCATCTCCTGTTTGCGCTAATAAGCTCAGGGCGACTTCCGAAGAGGCTGGCAATAAGGTGGCAGCTATAAAGGCATTCAGTGCGAGTAAGAGGTAGTTCATAAAGACATAAAAAAACCACCTGCTCTTAACAGAGCGGGTGGTTTTTTAGTTTAATTCCAAGTCAGTGTGTCAATGTTAGCGTCTACGCCGACGTGAAGACCTGCGCTTATTACGTTTACGTGATGACCTTTTCGGACGACTGTTGCGCCTGGATTTGGAACTGCGGCTTTTTTTGTAGCCTTTAGCGCCTCGGAAATTGGCGCCAGCAAGCTTTGCGCCTTTCATTTTGGTACCGCGCAAATTGGCGTGACTTAAATTAGCCCCGCGCAAATCGGCTCCGTTTAAGTTAGCTCCACGTAAATTGGCTCGACTCAGGTTGGCGCCGCGTAAATCTGAGCGGCTGAGATTGGCTCCGCGCAAATTGGCGCTGTTGAGGCGTGCGTTGCGCAAATTGGCGCTACGCATGTTGGCACCGCGCAGGTTAGCGCTGCGCAGTTTGGCGCGACTTAAATTAGCACCGGTTAAACGTGCGCGGGATAATTTAGCGCCATTTAAACGCGCTGAACTGAGGTTACAGCGGTTGCATCGTTTGCTTTTTTTGAGTTTTTTGACGTGTTTGGAATTGGCGGCCCACACTGGCTCGCTGGACATTGGCAGGGCGATACAAAGGGCCAGAAAGAATAATAACAGTGGGGTGAATTTTTTCATGCTGAAATCCTGTGAAGTTTAAAAATCCTTGAGTCCCATTGGGGGACATTGACCATGCAAGATTCAGGAAAGTCTGCAACAGACGATGCCGAATTGTGCAACACTCGGCACTGGATACTGACTGAAACCTTGTCAAAATGTGTCACCCATCAGAATTAAACCTTTGATCCTTAAACGAGGGTGTCACATTTCACATGAATGCAACATTGTTACATGCATTGCAATATGCAAATTTTTATTAAAGCAACATCTAAGGTAGATAAGCGAAGCGCTTGATTGTTATATGCTTACAGAGTAATTTCCTCAGCCTAAAAATGCAAACCAGAAACCACCAGTGGACGCTGCTGACTGAATCAGCGACAATTAAAAGTTTTTTCTTACCCAACTCAAGGGATTTAATGAATGACTGCTTTAGTCTGTGGTTCTTTTGCATTCGACACCATCATGGTATTTGAAGACAAATTTGAAAATCATATCCTGCCCGAGAAAGTGCATATTCTGAATGTATCCTTTTTAGTACCAGGCATGCGTCGTGAATTTGGCGGTTGTGCAGGTAATATCGCCTATAACCTGCATGGCTTAGGTGGAGATGTGACGGTGATGGGGACAGTGGGCAATGACTTTACCACTTATGCGGCTTGGATGGACGAATGCGGGATTAATCGCAGCTATGTAACCGAAGTGGATAATAGTTATACGGCGCAAGCTTTTATCACCACGGATTTAGCGGATAACCAAATTACGGCGTTTCATCCGGGTGCTATGAGCTTTTCACACCATAATAAGGTGTCGGATGTTGCCAATGTTAAGCTGGGCATGGTGTCACCGGATGGACGCGATGGCATGTTGCAACATGCACAGCAATTTGCTGAAGCTGACATTCCGTTTTTCTTTGATCCCGGTCAAGGCTTGCCAATGTTTGATGGCGATGATCTGAAAAAATTCATCGATCAAGCCAGCTATGTCATTGTTAATGATTATGAATGGCAATTAATGCAAGAACGCACCGGGTGGAGCGAGAAACACATTGTGCAGCAAGTGAAAGCCTTGATCGTCACGCGAGGCGGAGAAGGTTCTGATATTTACACCCCTGAAACACACATTCGTATTCCAACCGCTCAAGTTAGCCAAATTAAAGACCCCACAGGTTGTGGTGATGCTTATCGAGGCGGCTTAATGTATGCAATGCAGCAGGGTATGGATTGGGACACTTGTGGTCGTGTGGCGGCATTAGCGGGTGCGATTAAAATTGAACAGGCAGGCACGCAAAATCATATTTTAGATAAAGCCCTGTTTAGTCAGCGTTTTCAAGAGACTTTTGGTTATAGTTTGGCATAGGACAGGAGTAGCGGTATGCCTATTTTAGTGTGCGGTTCATTGGCATTTGATACAACCATTGTGCTGAATGAAAAGCTTAAATTGCAGCCTTCACAAGAAGCAGATGCTTTCGGCAATACAAATTTTGATTTGTACTTTATGGTGCCTGATTTACGTCGTGAATTTGGCGGTTGTGCGGGCAATATTGCTTACAATCTCAATTTATTGAATAAAGAAGCCTTGCCGATGGGCACTGTGGGAGCTGATTTTGGTTTGTATGCCCATTGGTTAGATAAGCAGCGTATTAGCCGTGATTGCATTCGTGAAATGGAGCATAGTTACACTGCACAAAGCTATATTGTTCACGACATGGATGACAATAAACTCACTGCTTTTCATCCGGGTGCCATGAACTTCTCACACTATAATCGTGTACCCACTCATCTCTTAGTTGAACTCGCCGTCATCGCCCCTGATGGCGATAACGGGATGCGTATGCATGCGCAACAACTGGTGCAAACCGGAATCCCTTTTTTGTTCTATCCCGGCTATAGCTTGGCGCAAACTTTTGGTGAAGATATTCTCAGTTTTATTGAACAATCCTCGTGGATGGTAATTCATGAGGAAGACTTAGAATTTATTCGCGCAGAAACAGGATTGACTGAGCAACAATTGGCTCAACGGGTGCGGGCATTGGTGATTAATCGTGGCGAGCGTGGTGCAGTGGTGTTCTCTGCGGGCGTGGAGTATCAAGTGCCGGGTTACACGCCTAAGCATATTTTTGATGAATCCGGCTGCGATGATGCTTTTTGTGCGGGACTTTTATATGGTCTAGCCAATGACATTGACTGGGAAACCACCGGGCGCATTGCTTCTTTGATGTGGGGCATTAAAGCAGAACATCATGGTACCCAACAACACACCTTTAGTCTCAATAGCTTTAAAAATTTGTTTAAAGACACCTACGGCTATGCTTTAATTTCTTGAACTTCTTGTTCAACAAAGATAACACCGATGAAAATGGTGTTATCTCACTCCTCTGGTTAAAATATTTATGCTGTTCCTATCGTCATTTTCTGCAAACGAGTGCCGAGCAGATGATCAGCAGACCAACGTCCCATCCCATAAATAAATACCGTGCCGAGCATAAAGCCCCAGAGAATATGCTGCTGCACTCCGGCAGGACTGATGTCAGCATAAGACACCACCGCCACCACATTGAATACAAATAACGCCACAATGCTCAAGCGCCCACCTAAACCGAGCACCAACAACACTGGTAAACTCAGCTCTGCGGCAGTGCCTAGCACCGCGCCCCAATAAGGCGATAATACTGGCACGGCGTATTCATATTCAAATAACATCAAAGTGCTACTCCAACTTTGAATTTTCACTAAACCCGATTTAAAAAATATCCACGCCACATAACAACGCACACTCAATAAAAAAATGGGTTGTACATATTCAAAACCGTTGTTCACCACAGAACAAGTGTGAAACAGTTGTTTAAGCATAGTGTTCATGATGTCTCTCCGTTCAAATAAAAACCATTAATAAAACCTTGCGCGACACATTCCGGTGCGAGTTGTACGGGGTTGCACTGCGGGTGTTGTTGAGGCAGCCGCTCACACACACTAGAAAAAGATTCCCCCGCCTCAATAGCCGATAAAAACAGCCATTGTTCTTGGCTGAGCGAATCAATGCGCATGTCATAGCCATGCCGCCATATCAGCAGAGAACCACCGCCTTGGTCTAAATCCACAGAGTGTGTTGGGCTATCAGGTTGATTCGCAGCCCAAATCTGTTGTACAGGGAAAGTAGAAGCCAATAAGTGAGCGCTAGCTGGGAGCTTAAAATGCAAAAAGGGCATATCCCCCGCTTTTAATGCGCTTAAAGCCTGTATCTGCAAATCTTCTTCATCTTGAGCATGAAAAGCACGGTGCCAATACCATTCTAATCGCGCTACATCAGGTAAATAAGGAAACTCGACTAAAGGCGGGAAATCATGCATAAAATCGGCAAAATGTAACCCATAATCATGCAAATTCAGAGAAGAGGAAGGGTGATCTTTGATGTAACGCAGACTGAGTTTATCGAAAAATATCTCACCTAATAAACGCAGGCACACCGGATAAATTTCTGATAATGCTTGGGTTAAATGTCCGATCAAGCTTTGGCGATAGGCTTGTAAACTTTGTGTCGCGCTGTGTGATGCGCGAGCCTGAATAAAATCCCCAGCATTCACCATGTGAGGCGCATACAAACCCTGCATAAATTGGCTTTGAATCTCATGCAGCTTGAGCATGATGCACCTCCTGCTGATGGCGTTCAGCTATCTGAGCTTCATGCTGTAGCACTTCAAAAGCGGGAATATCCGTATCCCATTCAATCAAAGTAGGGCGTTTGCCAAACCGCTGTAATGCCGCACGGTACAATGCCCACACAGGCGGATGCACCGCTTGTCCATGCGTATCAAATAACAAATCCCCGGTATCTTCATAACCCGCTAAATGCATTTCAACTACGCGCTCGACAGGGATAGCCTCTAAATACGGCAACGGCTCAAAGCCATGATTCATGGCACTCACATAAATATTGTTAATATCCAATAGAATCAGACAGTCAGCGCGTTCTACCACTTCCATCAAAAACGCCCATTCAGTCATTGCATCCATGCTATAGCTCAAATAACTCGACACATTTTCAATCACCAAACGTTGCCCCAACACCTCTTGAGCTTGTTGGATGCGATCCGACACATGTTGAGCCGCTTCAGTGGTATAAGGCATGGGCAACAAATCATTCGCTACTTGCCCGTTGCTGCGGCTCCAACTTAAATGATCTGATAACCAAGCTGACTCAAAGCGTTGCGTTAAAGCCTTGAGCTTACGTAAATAATCCACATCGAGCGGATCACTACTGCCTAAAGACATCCCCACCGCATGAAAAGTCAGCGGATAATCTTTGCGAATCTGTTCTAAGTGATACAAAGGTAAGCCACCGTCACCAAGATAATTATCTGCCAAGGCTTCAAACCACGGCACATCGGGCTGATGTTCCAAAATGTGTGCGTAATGTTGAGAGCGCAAACCCAGACCCACACCTTGGATAGAATGATCGGACATGATGCTTATCCTTGTATCAGCGAATGAATGCTGAGCGTTTTAATCATTAGACTTGTCCGGGTTTAAACGCCGTAGCAAAAAGCAGCGGGATTGAGGGATTTTTTTCGTTCATTTGAGGCGAATAGTCATTCTATTTAACGAAAGTGAACGGGGAAAACCGCCAATATCCGCTGTTTTGCAGTCGGTGTCTTAAGCCCGGGCAAGTCTATTGACGTTACGCAAAGGCTTCTTAGAGCCTATACGAAGATGGGGAATCGAAGCGAAAATTCGCCATTTTGAGGCAGGTTTTTCGGTTTTTTAAGGCGAATAGCGGGCTATTTAACGAAAAAAAGCGGAAAACCGGGCCAAAAGGGCGGGTTTGCAGCCGATTCCCCCGTTTTCGTATAGGCTCTGTAATACGTTTTACCCCAAAGCGGAACACAAGCTTTTGCATCACGTCCGCTATTAAATGAGGGATAACAAGGCATTAAGTGCTGTTACCCCTCAAGACACTGATGTATCCCACACGTCATTGGGCTTACTTTTTAGCCGCTTTCACTACACCGCCCGTAATCTTGGCGCAAGTGCCTTCAGGGATATAAATCCATTCTTCTGCATCGTTATCCAGTTTGGCTTGTCCTGCACAAGCGTGTTTGCTGGTACCACAATCATTCATGCCTGTTTTAACAATACCCGTACATTTTTCCATGCCGGGTTTGCCAGCTAAAGCTTGGCCGCTGGCTGCGGTTAAACCTAAAGCGATAATGCCGGCTAATGCTGCATTTGCAGTTGATACGTTTTTGCTCATGGTGATGCTCCTGTGCGGATGTTAAAAAAGAAGTGGTGCGTTTTGTGTGTAGCACGGTGCCTATTATGCAGCTGAGTCCATGAGGCTTATAGCGTGATTGATGCAACATTAATGGCGGGATAACACAGACAAGACTGTGCTTTTGCACGTTGACAAAAGAAGAAAAAGGGAGTCTGCATATAGGATTTTGCTGAACAGCTTGAGCGGGATTTTAATAGACGGGGTACATGGAAACAAAGACGTTCTTTCAACTGAATGCTCAATCACTAAAAATAGCTTACGAGCCTTCTCATTCGCCCACTACCCAATATTTATTGTCCCAGTGCCTTGTCCCAACACTATTAACTTAAGGAAAAAACTTAGAATTCAAGCTACTAGCCTCCCCCCTCCTTGGAGGAGGGGGTAACATCAACTGCTTGCAATGCTACGGGGCTTAGAGCCTATACGAAGATGGGGAATCGAAGCGAAAATTCGCCATTTTGAGGCAGGGTTTTCGGTTTTTTAAGGCGAATAGCGGGCTATTTAACGAAAAAAAGCGGAAAACCTGACCAAAAGGGCGGGTTTGCAGCCGATTATCCCATTTTCGTATAGGCTCTTAAAGTGAATGGCAATGGGGCGTTGCCCTGATCTGTATAAATCACGCCCTGTTGGGGCTAAATTGGGGCTAAAAATGGCGGTGATGCGGCACATGGGAACGCGTTAAAAGCCACCTGCCTCTAAATGCCCACAAAGCCTAGAATCCTCCGTCTTTATTAGAGCTTATGAGCACAGAACAAAATTGATTGCTGTTTTAATAGAACCTCATATAATGGAAACTTTTTTCACAAGCAGCCCTATTATGGCTGCTTTTTTGTTTCTGATAGAAGATTTACTTTTATGATGAATAGCTTAATGCCGAATTACCAGCGCTTGCCTGTCACTTTTACGCATGGCGAAGGCGCTTATTTATGGGACACAGACAAGCGGTGCTATCTTGATGCACTTGCGGGGATTGCTGTGTGTGGACTAGGACATGCCCATCCGGCGGTGACCACCGCCTTGTGTGAGCAGGCACAGCGACTGCTGCATACTTCCAATATTTATGGCATCGCACAGCAACAGCTTGTGGCTGATAAGCTAGTGGCCTTGTCGGGGATGGACAACGTATTTTTTTCCAATTCAGGAGCGGAAGCCAATGAAGCGGCGATTAAATTGGCACGCTTATATGCTCATCAGCAAGGCATCAAAACCCCAAAAATCATTGTCACCGAAGGCAGTTTTCATGGGCGCACTTTAGCCACCTTAACCGCCACGGGTAATCGTAAAATTCAAAGCGGTTTTGAACCTTTGGTGTCCGGTTTTGTGCGCGTGCCTTACAACGATATTGAAACGATTCAACGCATTGCTGATAGCGTTAAAGATGTCGTCGCGGTGTTAGTGGAGCCGATCCAGGGCGAAGGGGGGATTAATATTCCCGATCTCGATTACTTAAACCGTTTGCGCGGCTTATGCGATCAACATCACTGGTTGTTAATGCTGGATGAAATTCAAACGGGTATTGGGCGTACCGGAGAATGGTTTGAATTCCAACATCATCACATTCAACCGGATGTCATGACCTTAGCCAAAGGTTTAGGCAACGGGGTGCCGATTGGGGCTTGTTTAGCACGCGGTGTTGTGGCTGAGACTTTTCAACCAGGCACGCATGGCTCTACGTTCGGCGGCAATCCTCTAGCTTGTCATGCGGCTTTAGCGGTTTTAAATACCGTAGAGCACGATCAGCTCGTGGCTCGTGCGAGTCATTTAGGGCAACAGATGTTAGCGGACTTTCAAACACAATTAGCCGATGTTCAAGGTGTGAAAGAAATACGTGGCAAAGGTTTAATGTTAGGCATAGAACTGGATCGTCCCTGTGCAGAATTAGTCATGCAAGCTTTAGATGAAAGTTTGTTAATCAATGTCACCGCAGGTTCGGTGATTCGTTTATTACCGCCTTTAATCATTAGTGATGAACAAGCTGAAAAAATCGTCAATACCGTCAGCACCTTGGTTAAACGCTTTTTAGCTTAGTCTCACTTCTAAGCATGAAGCAGAGGAGGCTTTGACGTGTTCAATAAACACCTCTGCGTAACATCAATGATTAACATTGAGCCTTATGCTCAATGTCAACAAGTAAAATTCCAAAGGAGAGCCGTATGACTCCTCGTCATTTTCTTAGCTTGCTGGATTTCAGCAGCGCAGAACTGAAACAGATGCTGCAACGCGGCATTGAACTAAAACACTGGCAAAAACAAGGTATACCCCACGAGTTTCTAAAAAACAAAGTGCTGGGAATGATTTTTGAAAAATCTTCCACTCGCACACGGGTGTCTTTTGAAAGTGCTATGACACATTGCGGTGGCAATTCTATCTTTTTATCCCCGCGTGATTCACAACTAGGGCGCGGCGAATCCGTGCCCGATATGGCGCGTGTACTCAGCCGCATGGTTGATTGCGTGATGATTCGTACTTATCAGCAGGGCACCTTAGACACCTTTGCGGCGCATTCTCAAGTGCCCGTCATTAATGCATTGACCGACCAGTTTCATCCCTGTCAATTAATTGCAGACATGCAAACCTTTTATGAACATCGTGGCAGCATTCAAGGAAAAACGGTGGCTTGGATTGGCGATGGTTTTAACATGTGCAACTCCTACATTAACGCGGCGCGTCAATATGATTTTCAATTGAAAATCGCAGCGCCTAAAGCTCAGTATCCTGATCCTGCCATTGTCGAATCCGCCAGCAGCCATGTAGAACTCAGTGATGATCCTCAATGGGCTGTACAAGGAGCACATTTAGTCGTCACTGACGTGTGGGCGAGCATGGGGCATGAAGAAGAACAGGCCAAACGCCGTGCGCTTTTTGCACCTTATCAAGTCAATGCTGAATTGATGGCACAAGCCCACGCAGATGCGCTGTTCATGCATTGTTTACCCGCACACCGTGGAGAAGAAGTCACGGCAGAAGTGATTGATGGAGTGCAAAGTGTGGTGTGGGATGAAGCCGAAAATCGTTTGCACGCTCAAAAAGCCTTACTAGAATTTTTGATCCTGTCAGCACAGGACTAGACTTGTTGCGAGGGGTAGGCATCGTAGCGAAAAGGTGTGGTTTTGAGGCGGTTTTTTTGGTTTTTTAAGGCGAATAGCGGACTATTTAACGAAAAAAAGTGAGAAAACAGGCCAAAATCCACGCCTTTGCAGTCGATGAAGACCCCTTGCAACAAGTCTACTCATTCGCTTCACGATGTATCACTTAAAGCGGCAAAGATTATGAAAATACTGGTGAGTAACGACGATGGTTATCAAGCCCCCGGCATTATCTGTCTGGCAGAAAAACTTCAATCACTGGATTTTGTTCAGCAACTCAGCATCGTCGCACCGGATCGTGATCGCAGCGGTGCGAGTCATTCCTTAACGCTGGACATCCCCTTACGCGCCAAACAACACCACAATGGCTTCATCAGCGTCAGCGGCACACCCACTGATTCTGTGCATCTCGCCATCACCGGTTTAATGGCAGAACAACCCGACATGGTGGTGTCAGGCATCAACGCCGGAGCCAATCTAGGCGATGACGTGCTGTATTCCGGCACCGTGGCAGCGGCAATGGAAGGGCGCTTTTTGGGTTCCCCCGCCATTGCCGTATCCTTGGCGGCCTTAAAAGGTCGTCATGCACCCACGCACTACGCCACAGCCGCCGCCGTGGTAGAAAAGCTCTTACTGCGCTTACGCGGGCAAGCCCTACCGCCAGACACCATTCTCAACGTCAACGTGCCCGATGTACCCGAAGCTGAACTACAAGGCATGGTCGCCACCCGCCTAGGCCATCGACACAAATCAGAACCCGTCATCGAACAACGCGATCCGCGTGGTGATAAGATTTACTGGGTCGGTCCGCCCGGTGCGGCTGAAGACGCAGGGCTTGGTACCGACTTTTACGCCATCAGCCATCAACAAGTCTCAATCACGCCTTTAACTGTTGATTTCACTCGACATAGTGCGATAAGTGCTTTAAGTGATTGGCTTCAGTAAGTAATGACGTAACTTTATGGATACTTTCGTTGACTGCCTCTCGGACAACCTCCTAGTACATCATCAAGCTTATTTTGACGGGTTTCAGACCTTCCAGGTTTTCAAAACCTGGAAGGTCTTTTAAGCAAAAACCTGTCATTACAAAGTGAGCGATGAACTAGGTACATTAATAAAACCTCAAACAAGGACATCACATGACTCAGGAGACTTCCTTAAACATCGCTGGGAAAACCTACCAATCCCGCTTGCTCGTCGGCACCGGCAAATACAAAGACCTAGAAGAAACCCGCTTAGCCATTGAAGCCAGTGGCGCTGAAATCGTCACCGTGGCGATTCGCCGTACCAACATCGGGCAAAACAAAGACGAACCCAACTTACTCGACGTAATTTCTCCCGACAAATACACCTTGCTGCCCAACACCGCAGGCTGTTACAGCGCCGAAGAAGCCGTGCGCACCTGTCGCTTAGCGCGAGAACTATTAGACGGACACGACTTGGTGAAATTAGAAGTGCTGGGCGATGAAAAAACCCTATTTCCTGATGTCATCCAAACCCTGTCCGCCGCAGAAACCTTGATTAAGGATGGCTTCAAGGTCATGGTGTACACCAACGATGACCCGATTATTGCCAAGCAACTAGAAGACATGGGCTGTGTGGCAGTAATGCCCTTAGCCGCGCCCATTGGTTCTGGACTAGGGATTCGTAACCCACTGAGTATATTAACCATTGTTGAAAACGCCACGGTGCCGATTTTAGTCGATGCAGGCGTAGGGACGGCTTCAGATGCCGCCGTTGCAATGGAATTGGGTTGTGATGGTGTGCTGATGAACACCGCGATTGCAGCGGCGAAAGACCCGATACTCATGGCCTCTGCGATGAAAAAAGCCATTGAAGCAGGGCATGAAGCGTACCGAGCAGGGCGGATGCCGAAAAAACGCTTTGCTAATGCCTCATCCCCGACGGATGGTTTGTTTTTTTAAGAGTGCTTTAGGTTCCCACGCAGGGCGCATGGGAACCCAACGCACCGCGCCTGCGGTGCGTTTCGTGACACAGGCGCGTCACGACTCGCTCCCACGCAGGGCGCGTGGAAGCGAGAGTAGTAAGAGATTCATTCCTCATTCAAATGAGCACTAAAGTGCTCACTACGAACCTAACTCTATCGCCTAACACCTACAAAAGCGCGTGAAAATCCCATAATGTAGGGTGGAATAGCGTAGCGTATTCCACCAAATCCAACCCCAATCACAAGTCAGACGCAGAATTCAGAGACGGTGGAATACGGTGCGATAAAGCTTATTTTTCAAAAAAAATATCCATTACGCCTAATTTCACACTTGTATCTACACGGCTGTACAACATCGCTTATGAGCGCGGGGTTTGATTGAATTAACGGGGTATAAGCTGCGCTTGAAGGCGGTATAACCCTCATGGCTTTCATCCGTTTTGATGATTGATTTTGCGTGTCGAAAATCTAAAAATAAGGTTTTTTTACAAGTAAAACAAGGACATGCCTAAAAGGCGATGTTTATGAGGATGGGGGATGATATGCAACAACAAGAGAGGGAGAGATTGTACCGAGGGTCGGACTCGAACCGACACGGTGTTGCCACCACCAGATTTTGAGTCTTGTGCTTTATCAAAAAACCTGTAATGGGGTAACAGTCAATGACAATAAAAAC
Organism: Thiotrichales bacterium; assembly: GCA_016744475.1. Classification (GTDB taxonomy): domain Bacteria; phylum Pseudomonadota; class Gammaproteobacteria; order Beggiatoales; family Beggiatoaceae; genus BB31. Next base: position 13,724 of record JADGEH010000049.1, read on the forward strand.
AAAGAATTAGCTTAATTCCTTTGTCACCAAGTTACACCTGCTGTCACTGATAATTATAGACAAGTGCAACTAGAGTGCAACTGAAATTGCAATTGCAACAGCAGTTGCACTGGCTTGTAAGCTAAGGCATGGCGGGGGATTTGGTTAAGAGGTGTGATTTTTAACAGACACAAAATTGCAGTAAAGCAGAATAGTTTTTGTAGGCTTACCTCTGTTTGTGTCCACATGAAAAAATTTGCTTGTGTCTGTTATCTAAAAGCTATACTTTTAATGGCGCATATAGCCCATTGATAGCATATAAAATTATTACGGTATAAATTAATTAAGGTAAGGATGTCGGCATTTGAGCCAAGGACTTGACAGGGTATTTGAAGAAGCTGGAAACGAGTTTTCAATTATTTACCGTAGCAATATAAAAATAACGCGCATTGACGCAAATACGCTGAGATATTGGACAGAAAACTGGAAAGCTCAAAACCATAGACAACCACCTAACGGCGGCTGGGATTGGGTATATAAAACCAAGAGGCTCAAAGACTCACAGGGTCGTTAGCCTGTTTTCCTTCTTCAGTAAGCTAGACCATTTTCCAAGCTATGAAGAAGCCGACAGGTTTTACAAACAAGGCAAAGGCTATTTAGCCAACTTAAGCGAAGCAGAAAAAGCCAAATTGTTAGCTAAGAAAAAATCCTAGCCCGTATTTTCCGCTGTCAGCTTTTCTGCCAGTTCGTCCACTTCTTTCAAAATTTCTTGCTCAATGGCACGTAGTTCATCCAGCAATTCGCGCACGGGGCGGTGATCGACTTTGGCGCGGGATAGCGGACGATAGCGACCTGCGGATAAATTAAAATCATTGCTGCGGATTTCTTCCCTATCTGCAAACCACCATTTTTCCGTCCACTCGGCATCTGCATTGCGCTGTTGCCAGTCTTGCCACAAAGCGGCGCGTTGTTCATAGGCGGCAATCAAAGCAGGTAAATCATCAGCTTCTATCGGCGTGTCGTGGTTGGCATCCAGTTTATAACCGTCATTATCGGCATGAAGAAACTGCACTTGCTCAGTGCGTCCACCTTTGGCAAACAACAACACCGAGGTTTTCACCCCAGAATACGGCTGGAAAACCCCACCAGGCAAAGACAACACCGCTTGCACTTGGTTGTTTTCCAGCAATTGCCGCCGCAATTCCTTATGCGCTGAGGTTGAACCAAACAACACACCTTCAGGCACAACCACGCCACAGCGACCACCTTCGCGCAAGCTATCCAGCATGTATTTCAAAAACAGAATTTCGGTGACGGTGGTGTTGCCGACTTTCACATCATCAACAATGCGATCCTTGTCCACCTTGCCGCTAAAGGGTGGATTAGCTAACACCAGCTTAAAGCCATCAGTCGGAATGCCTAAACGCTCGCGGGTTTCATCGTCTTGGGTAGTGGTCAACACATTGCGCAACTGAATATTCACCTGTGGCAAACCGCGCAAGGTTAAATTCATGCTGGCAAGTCTCACCATTTTCGGGTCAACATCATTGCCGAAAAACGTATGCTGTTGCAGCGCAGCGACCTTATCGCGTCCCAGCTTATCGCCGTGTCCGATAGTCACTTGCTTGCCGTCTTGTTCGCGTTGTTCAATTGCGGCATCCGATGAATTTTGCAGGCGAATATGGTTATAAGCGGCGACCAAAAAGCCCGCTGTGCCTGCGGCGGGGTCATAAATGGTTTCGCCGACTTGCGGATTCATCATGGCGACCACAGCGCGGATCACATGGCGCGGGGTGCGGAATTGTCCCAACTCACCCGCCTGCTTGATTTGCTTTAACACATACTCGAACAAATCGCCTTTGGTGTCCGCGTCTTCGCGTTCCAAGTGCAAGCCATCCACCAATTCAAGGATATTTTTCAACACGCTGGGTTCATCAATGCTCAGCCGTGCGCCCTTCATGAAATTTACCGCCGAGCGACCTGCCACGCCTTCATAAAACGGGAACACCTCATCACGCACAAAGCGCACTAACGCCTCACCGCTTTTATTGTGCCATTGTGACCATTTCAAATGCTCGGCGGGAATTTGCGGCGGTGTGTCCTTGTCTTTGTTTTCATCAGATTGTTGGCTGTCGGCATTCAGTGGATTTTTCACCATCCAATCGCCTGCAAACATACTGCTGTAGTCTTGCTTAAGAAACTTAGCGCGGCTGGCGTTTTCACTGTCCACGCTTTCGCTAAGATAGAAAAAGAACAAAAACGACAATTGCTCGGCATTGCTGACGGGATCGGGATAACCGCCGCCGTAAAGATAATCACGAATGCGGTCAATGGATTGGCGAAGGTCAGAAGTGAGAGACATGGGGTATCCTTACTAAATTGCCCCAAAGGGGCTTGTTTTTATAGCCTAGGGCAACGCCCTAGTTTTGAAAATGCGAATTAAAAATATCTAATCCCACATATATTTTTCATCAAATTCAATGTTGTATTTTTTGAGTAATGCGCGATATTCATCTTCAAAAGATAGAGTTTGATGATGCTGTTTTTGATTTTGAATGTAGTGTTTAAGTGCTTCAATATTAGAAGCGCCGATAGAAAATGCGCCATATCCTGCTTGCCAAGCAAAATCTGCAAATTCATTTCCTTGTGTTTTTATCCATTTAGATGAACCTTTTTTGACCATTTCTAGCAAATGGGCAACTGTTACAGTGCGCTCTAAACGGCATAAGGCATGAATATGATTGCTTGTCCCATTAATGATTAAAATAGGACAAGATTCATTGCTAAATATAGTTGCCATATAAGCATGAAGGTCTTTTTCAATTTCAGGTTGAATTAAATCAATTCGGTTTTTGGTGCTAAACACAATATGCAATAAGATATTTGATAAGGATTGTGGCATTTCAATTATTCCTATTCATCAATAAAATGTTTCATCAAAAGCCCCAACGGGGCGTATTTGTATAGCCTAGGGCAACGCCCTAGGAAATAAGATGTTCAGAAATAAGCCCTGAAAGGGCGTATTAAATTCATTGGCATATTTTAATCCGCCCCTTTAGGGCTTGTTTGTTATATTTCATCTTTCCTAGGGCGTTGCCCTAGGCTATACAAATGCGCCCCTTTGGGGCTTGAGTTAGGCAAAATATTTATCCATCAATGCAGCGGTGGTTTGCTCGGCGGTTTCTAGCATGTTGGTTTGTTGTTCGAGTAGCGCATTGATTTCGGCGACACGGGTGGCGAATTGGGTTTGGAGTTTGAGTGGTGGAATTGGTACAGGTAATTTTTTCAACTGTCCCATATTAATATAGCTAAAGTACATCATTTATAGGCTTGCGATATAGCCAAACCCAAGACTGCCCGTCCTTGAAGGACTGGCAGTCTTAACAACTGATGTAATTTTGCTATACTGGCTAGGTTAGTTGTTTGTTTTGCACTTTTCAGAAAATACATTTTTGCACCAGATGTAAGCAAATATTTTGCAAAAAATAAAGGGTTCAGCTTTTTCTGATTTACCCTCACCCTAAAAACATGATTTTGATGGATGCAATTAGGCATATCTTTTTCCAGCATCGCACCACGTCCTAATTTATCGTAATCACCACCTTCTGTTAAAAGTACATCTGATTTTTTCAATGCGTATTTTTCTAGGTCAGAGGGTAATGCTTCAATTGTTTTAATTTCTGATAAATCAAGAAAACCATCTTGCACATTTGCAACTCGAACATAAGGCACTATGACCGTTTTTTTATCCTTAAACTTTCTGCCTTTAGTAACTCCAGAAACAACATCTGCCAGATCATCCAATAATTGAAATTTGGCTTTAATCGGATCACCAAACATCTCCACAAACAAAGCGGGAATCATGGCGCGGGTGGTGGCGATGGCTTCGCGGCGTAGGCGTTGGATGCTGTGGGCATGGTTCAAAATGTCCACAATGCGGCGTTGTTCGGGGAGTGGGGGGAGGGGGATTTTTATCCCTAAAATTTGTTTGCTAGAAATATGCTTAACTGTAACAAACGCTGTCGCTGCATGAATTTCTAGCAATTTACGTTGTAAACCATAATAAATATATTCAGGAATGACAGCATCAGAAAAATTTCTAAGCCTGCAAACACGTTGGTTTAATAAAGACTTTGCTCCTTTCCATTGATGACATTTGAAATCACCATCCATTCCGATTAGGTAATCACCTCTATTAACAACAAATTCATCACGATAATCACCGCAATAATTTATTACGGTTTTTTGTTTGTCTAAATCTCTTATTCTAATTAGTGGTATTCCATTTTCTTCACAAAAAAACTCTGTTTTGAATGCAAAACCGTTTTGAACTTCTAAAATTTCTTTTAATTCAATCATGTCTTAAATTATTTTTTGACAGCCCCAACGGGGCGAAATTTATATAGCCTAGGGCAACGCCCTAGGACACGGAATGAGTGAAACCCAAGCCCTGAAAGGGCGAATTAAAATCTATCTTAACCCTGTTAATACGCCCCTTCAGGGCTACTAATCACAGAAACATTTTCCCTAGGGCGCTGCCCTAGGCTGTATAAATAACGCCCCTTTGGGGCTAACCAACTAATGCACCGCCGCCACACCACGCATGGTTTTAACTTGCTCAGCAATATGCAACTTAAACTCTTTTTCCATATCCTGATAAGTCAAAAGTTTATCAGTGTGATAACCCGCACGGGCAAATTTCACTTTGCCAATTTTGTCGATGCTTTCCACCACCGCTAAAATACGCAAAGGTACGTTATTCATTTTTGCATCGTACCAAGCCAGTTCTGCATCGCTTAAGCGTTCTGAAGTAGACGCGGCAAAAATAGCAATCGGGGTATCGGTTAGAAAGTAGGCATCGGCTTTGATTTGTTCGCTACTATCAACAGGGACATCAAACTGCATTTCAACCTCTGTGCTGGCTTGCACTTCTTCTAATGCGGTCATCACCGCTTGTTTGAAGCCTGATAAATCATAGCGTTTTGAAGATGCAGATAAGCCCTGCATTTGTAAAGCGGCTTGAATGAGTTGAAAAATGTTTTTGCTTAAGTTTTTCTCAGTAGAAAAACAAAATAGTCGCTGTGCCTCATCATCCCAATGAATGCCATGCAGTTGCTTTAGGCTAGGCAATAAAACACCTGTGCGCTTGTTGTCTAAATCATAGCCTTCAAACATTAAACGAGTCGCAGTTTCGCCATTATCATCTAGTTGCAATCGTTCATCTTGTTCAGTGATAAAAATCACAATTGGATCACCATCGTCATAGGCAAAAGGCGACACCACAATCAAAGTCTCCGCTTGTTGCGATACTTTGTAAGTGCTGTCTAATGCGTTACTGAGTGCAGATGAATTTATCACCATAAGTTCCTGTCTGTGAAGACAGGTATATGTTTTAATCTTGCTCTTTAGATTTTTTCTTAGGAATTTTATATAAAGGGACGGGAATTATCGGTAAACCAACACGGTTGCATGTGCTGTGTACATATTCTCTCCAATAAGGCCACACATGATAGCCTATATTGTATTGTGTAAATTCTTCTAAGGCTTCTTCATCAAGTTCACCTGTTAGATAATAAGCAGCAATAAAAGTTGCAGTAATTTCAAGATGTACGGTTTTTTCAGTTGATTTTAATTCAGCCTCATTAATGAGTCTAACGCCTGCTTCAAACTCAAAGCGCATCATTTTTTTAGGTGATTGGTTATCATTATCTTGATTTTCTTCTTCTGAAAATTCTAATTGACGGAAATTACCATTTGCACCACTACGGTATTGAGGGACTAAGGTATCAGAATGAAATTGTGGGACAAAATCAGGGTGAAGTTTGATGTTGCTATTGCTTAAATAAATACCTTCAATAAGCAATAAATCTGTTGCTCGATTAAGTGCTTTTTTATCCATATTGATTTAGGTTTATGCTGCTTTACCCCAGCATGAGCTAGGGTAAATTACATTTTCTGTCATTTTGTATTTATGTTCTGTTGATGTGCGCGGATTAAATGAAACAACTGTTTCATCAACATCCCATTCAGCCTCATCATCCGCAATGCTAAAAGAAGGTTTAACACCTAATGCAAAACAAATATCAGACAGAGTACGCAAAGTCATATTGCGAGAACCATTTAGCAATTGTGTAATATGAGCTTTAGATTTCTGCATTGCTTGTGCAAGCTCTGCTTTGTTCATATTTTTTTCTTCTAAAATGCGCCAAATGTCTTCAGTCACTTCAAGAATAAGTGATTCTTGTGCAGTTAATTTTGCATTTTCAGCAGATTCATTATTCCATGCGTCTAAAAAGTCAGACATTTTAATTTTCCTCGATTGTACGCCAATTACTAATAACTTTATCTGTATCTAATTTAGATAATTTTTTTTGATTCTTGTAAGCATAATGACTGATATAAAAAACGCTTTTATGTTTTTTTGAAAACCAACCATAGGCACGAACTTTTGTACATAATTTAATGGCATAAAACTTACTATTATTAGGTAATTTGCCTTCATCATTAAAATGTTCACGGTTACGAATAACACCAACATCAGCTAATTGGTCACGCCTTGCCTTCATTTGGGCATAACAGGTGTTTTGTTTGTGAGTATCAATATGTTCAAGAGCTTCATTCCAGCTTGGAGTCGGCTCGTTTTCTGGACTCTCTTCGCAATGCCTGATGGTTAGCTTTTTGCCTTTGTATTCTTGCATAGTTGTATCGTGTTATCATGTTGCTAGTTAATATATATGTAAACTAGCTGGTTTACAATATATGATAATTTCATGCCAAAAACACCGCCCGATTCATTTCTTCCAACATCGCCACCAGTCGCGCCTCGCTGCCAAAGGCTTCGACGGCTTTCCACTTGCCGCCGCGATTTTTCAGTGCGGGAAAAAAGTCAATATCGAAATAGTCCAGTTCAAAACTTTCCAGCGTGTCGGCGTTGGCTTTGATTTGTTCGCCGATGATGTTGAGCCATTGGCGTTGTTCGGCGTTGAGTTCATCATCATGGCTTAAACGCCATGCTTCAAATTTGCTGTGGATTTGGTTTTGTTGCGCTTGTGCGGGTTCGGTGAATTGCATGTTGCCGTCGGCATCCAGTGTCACCCATTGGCGCGTGGTGGGGTCGATGTGGTCGTCAACATCTAAAGTCAGCAGTTTGCGCGGTTGGTATGGTTTTTTAGTTTTTGGCTCACGAATGACTAAGGCTGTGCCGTCGGCGTAGTCTTCAGCATCGCCGTGTAGCTCGGTGACACCGATAAAGTCGAACATGGTGAAAACGGGTTTGTTTTTAGCTTTTCTTGCGCCACGTCCGCGTATTTGGCGGTAGAGAATCGCCGATTCTGTGTAACGCGCAAACACAAGGTTTTTCACATCGGGATAGTCAAAGCCTGTGTCCAACATGTTGACGGATACCAGAATTTGCGGGAAGGCTTCTTTTTTGAAGCGTTTGATGCGTGTGCCGCTGTCACTGGTGTCTTGCTCTGCACCTAAACCAGACACCACATAATCGGCATAGCGGGTTTCGGGGCTGGGTTTGTGGTCGGCAAAGTGTTCATCAAACAGTCGCGCAAGGGTTTCGGCATGGCGTTTGGTGACAGCAAACACGATGGTTTTGCCAAGTAGGGGCTTGCGTTGGTTGCCGTGCTGGTCGGCATAGCCTTGTTCCATCACTTGCCGAAATTCTCGCACCATTGCGCGGTTGCGTTCGGGGATGGTGTATTTGCGTTCTAAGGATTTGGGGTCAACCAGTATTTTGTCTTGTCCGTCAAACGCGGCTTCGAGTTCGGCGCAGTCAGTGTCGTTGAGATTTGTCCAGTCGATTTCTGTGCGTTTGACTTCAAATTCTCCATCGCTGGCGGTTTTGACGGTTTGCGCTTGGTAGATTTGATAGGGCACTAAAAAGCCGTCTTCAATCGCTTCTTTCATGCCGTAGCGGAATGTGGGCTTGTCTAGTTCAAAAAAGCGTAAGGTGTCGCGTACAGCGGCTTGGTCTTCGTCGTCACCAAACTCGGCATGTGAGACACAGGGCGTTGCGGTTAAGCCGATTTTGATGCCGTCAAAGTGGTTTAAGATGCCGCTCCATTTGCCGTAAATGCTGCGGTGGCATTCATCTGTGATGATTAAATCAAAGTAGCCTGATGAATAATCACGATAAATTTGAATCATGCTTTGCAGGGTGGTGATGGTGATGATTTTTTCATCTTGGAAGCGACCTTTGCGCAGCACGTAAGAGGGATAATCGCGCAAGTAGTCGGCAAAGGCTTCGCCTGTTTGGTTGGCAAGCGTGATTCTGTCCACCAGAAACAAAGCACGGGTGATCACGCCTGCATCAAATAGGCGTTTGAGTAATGCGCCTGCGGTGCGAGTTTTGCCCGTGCCTGTCGCCATTTCCACCAGTGATTTGCGCCGTCCTTGCTGGATGTTTTCGCATAGCGCGTTGATGCAGTGAATTTGGTAGTCGCGCCCGTTGCCGCCTGCAATGTCGGTATCAATGGGAATAGTCAGCGGGTCACGGCGTTGGCTTAGACTGGCAGCGCGGCGTTCTAAATCAGTTTGCGAGAAAAAGGTTTTGACGGGGTGCGGATGCGCTTGGTTGCGGTATTCCCAGAATAAGATTTCTTCGCCATTGGCAAGGAAAATATAGGGGACGTTGAGTTGTTCGGCGTAAGCCTTGGCTTGGTCTTGCGCGTCGGCGGCGTTGATGCTGGATTTTTTCGCTTCAATCACTGCCAAGCTGCGCCCGTAGCGGTCACACAAAACATAGTCCGATCTGCTGTTATCAGGCAAAGCATATTCAAAGCGCACGGCGTTGTGGTCGGTAACATTCTAGCCGACGCTTTGGAGTTGTTCATCTATGACGACACGGGCAAAGGCTTCGTTTTTGTGCATGGCTGATTCTCTGTTTTTGTGAGTGGATTGAAAATTTACCACAGAGGGCACGGAGGAACACCGAGTTTTTGATCTTTGTATCAGTGAAACTTTGTGCCTTTATGTGGTAAAAATTTTCTATTCTCAGGCAAAAATCTTAGTGAATGCAACAAAGTAGGATAAAATCTAAACATCACATATTTTATGGGAGAATCAGTATGAAGAAAGAAATACGCCCTGAACAAAAAATTTTTTCAGAGTTAGAGAAACTTTGCTCATCAAAAGGCTATCTTCACGTAATTGCCTATTTTTGTTACCGAGATAACAATATAAAGTATGAGGATAAAATTTCAATTGATGAGGCTCTATCTCAGTATTCACCGAAAAGGCTTTTGCGTAACGAAATATCTACCCTAATTGCTTTTGTGTGTAAAAATGAGATTAATACAGAGTTACCTTCACCCTATTTGATTCAAAAATATATAGACGACACAGAAAAATTGCTAGAAGAGTTACATCATGCTGTTGTCCAGCCTGCAATGGACTCGATATATAACAAAAAAACCCAAGAAATAAACCACTCGGTGTTACGAAGTGGAAAAATGTTGCGTGAAGCAATTTTCTATGGAAGCGAGTCAGCTCATGAATTTCAGTATAGAGACTTGTCTCAACTAAAGTATGAGAAAGATAATGATTGGTTAGTCAATACAAAAGGATTTTCAATCCAGCAAGCCTGTGATATTGCTTCTGCAATACAGAAGATACAAAATAACAAAATTAATAATTTAATATCCAAAAAACTATCAATAGATATTAATAAATTAACTTTTTTACCTATCCATATATTTTCTGTTGATGAAATTTCTTTAGAAAGTAAAGTTGAGCCTTCAATTGTAAAAAACTTTATTCAAGCATTTGTAAATCCAGACAATAAATCTATACAAGAGTTTTCAGCAATTGGTGACTTTAACCCAATAAATGCTTACCCAATTGTAAAAATATCAGAAACTGAATTTGTGCTTTTTCAGCCTTATAATTTAGCGGAAGCTTTATATGAGACACCTTCTTTTTGGATGTTGTCTGATAAGCTATACCAAGATAAAGCAGGAATTAACAAAGGTGAGTTTGTAGAGAGCTTTTCCCAAAAAAGATTAGAACATATTTTTGGAAAAGACAGGGTTTTTTCAAATATTAATATTCATAAAAATAAATCAACAAAAATCTCTGAAATAGATATATTAGTCACCTTCGCTAATCGAGCAATTGTTTTACAGGCTAAAGCAAAAAAACTAACGATTAAAGCGCGTCAAGGTGATGACTATAGCAAAATTACATCAGTTGTTAAGACTGCCAGTCCTTCAAGGACGGGCAGTCTTGGGTTTGGCTATATCGCAAGCCTATAAATGATGTACTTTAGCTATATACGCTTCGTAATGATTTTAAGAAAGCCATCCAAGATGCTTATGATCAAGGTTTAAAATGTGCTAAGTCTTTACAGGATAAAAACGTTCGTTTTTTTGATTCCCAAAAACAGGAACTAAAACTGAGGCGACAATATAAAGAAATTTATATTTTTTGTATTGTTTCTGAGCATTACCCCTCATTAGGTTTTCAGGCAAGAGATTTTTTACAATATGAAACCAGTGAAATATTGATGCCTCCATTAGTAATGGATGTGTTTTCTCTTGATGTTATGACAGAAATGCTTGATTCACCCCTGCATTTTATGAACTATATTAATAAGCGCGTTCTTTATCATGAAAGAATCTTTGCTGAACGTGAATTAACGATTCTTTCTTATCATTTAACCCATAATTTATGGCTAGAAGATGATGATGAAAGTTCACATATTAGTTTATCGGATGATCTGGCGGTTGACTTAGATATTGCCATGTTGGCTAGAAGAGACAATGCGCCAGCATCTGATACACCAAAAGGCATTTTGACTGAGTACAAAAACACTTTCTTTGATTTCATAATAAAAGATATAGAACGGATGGAAAACCCATCTACAATTGAGCTAGGTTTTTTTCTATTGTCTATTAGTGGAGATACAATAGATTATCTAAATAATGGAATACAAAAATTACTAACTCTGCATTCTCATGATAATAAACATCATGATTTATCAATAATACTTTCAAATAATCAGGCTGGACTTACAATTCATTGCAATCCTTACAAAGGTTCTGACGCAGCGGCTTTTCTGGAAAAACATTGTGAGATAAAGAAATATCAATCAAAGTCAAATTTATGGTTTGGGCTTAGTATTAACCCAAACAACGGTAAAGTAAGATTTGGCTGCAACTTAAATTATCAGTGGCAATCATCAGAACAAATGGAAATTATTGCTAAAAGCTTTTTATCGCCAAAATCTATTGAATTTAATAAGAATATTTATGGTAAAAAGATAGGAAGAAATGAAAAGTGTCCATGTGGTAGTGGTAAAAAATATAAAAAATGTTGTCTTGTCGATTAACCGATTTTTCCGTGCTTTGATGACGGCTAAGGCTTCGCCTTTGAGGGGAATTGCGCGTCTTTCGCCATTCTTGGTGCGTTGCAAAGTGATTCGCTCACGCTTGAAGTCGATAGCTTGCCAAGTCAGGTTTAGAATTTCACCTTGGCGCATTCCTGTATGCAATGCCAGAATGGTGATCGGATACAGCGCGGGATTGTTTGAGCTTTTGCAGGCATCCAGCAAAGCGATTTTTTCCTGTTCATCAAGAAAGCGGACGCGCCCTTGTGACTCAGGTGGCTTGCGGATTTTACTGACGGGGTTTTCATCCAACCATTGCCAATCTTGAACGGCTACACTGCAAGCATGAGATAAAGCGGCTAAATAGCGGGTGACAGTTGCAGCACTGCGTTTTTCGCTTTGATGCGTTGCACCTGATGCTAATTTATCGCGGCGTTCTGAGATTAAAGCAGGGTTTAGATTTGCGAGGGTATAATCACCAATTTCACCACGCCACCATTGCAACTGACTAGCTTGGATTTTTTGCCATTCGGGTGATTTGTTGGGTAAAACGTCTTTGATGTAGCGATCTATCAAATCAGCAACAGTACGCTTTTTGGTTTCTGTGGTTTTGAAGTGGCGACCTTCTTCCATAGCGGCTTCAGTTTGACGCGCCCATTTTGCGGCATCCGTTTTGCGCTTGAAGGTTGCAGATTGTGAGGGATAGCCTTTTTTGCGGATAAGTACGCAATAACGCTTTTCACCATTTGCTGTAGTACGTTCTTGAATGTTTGCCATTGTGATTGCTCCGTTTTTTGAAGTGCAACAAAAGTGCAACAGGGAGTATCACTGGCAACAAAGCAATTGCTTACTGCTTTATCTAAGTCATTGATTTTAATATGTACCGAGGGTCGGACTCGAACCGACACGGTGTTGCCACCACCAGATTTTGAGTCTGGCGCGTCTACCAGTTTCGCCACCCCGGCATGAAGTGAAGCGCGGATTCTACTAAAACGGTGAGGTAAAATCCAGGCTTTTATGATTTTTTCTGTTCGGGGGCACGGGTCATTAAGCGTACTTTGATGCCGTTGCCTTGTAGATAGGCCATGAATTCGAGCACTTTGCCGTAAGCGACGTGCTGATCGCCGCTGAGCACGATGGGGCGCTGTGGCTGTTGGCGGGAGATGAGCAGGATGTAAGCGCCTAGCTCGGCGAGTTGATCGGTGCCGTAGGGCTGATCAAAATAGTCGTTGTCTGCATCGCTGAGTAAGTATTGGCCTTGTTGGGTGATTTTGATTAATAGTGGCATTTGGGTGTCGGTGTCTAGGGCTTGGGCGGCGATTTCAGGCAGTTCTACGTCTACGCCTTCAAATTTCATCATCGGGGATGTGACCATGAAGATGATGAGCAGCACGAGCATGACATCAATGTAGGGGACGAGGTTCATTTGCGCTTGTAAGCGTCGATGGCGGTGTGCATTGCGTGGCATGGTGGGGGACTCGGTGCGATGTGGTAGGGAATGATGAGGTGTTGATGGGGTAGGGTTGAATTTTTCTAAGAGCCTATACGAAGATGGGGAATCGAAGCGAAAATTCGCCATTTTGAGGCAGGTTTTTCGGTTTTTTAAGGCGAATAGCCAGCGTGTAACGAAAAAAAGCGGAAAACCTGACCAAAAGGGCGGATTTGCAGCCGATGATCCCGTTTTCGTATAGGCTCTAAAACGTGCAGGGTTCATAATGCCTCAATCATGGGTGTGCTGGGTTACAATAAGCGGCTATATGAGATCGCAATGATCTATTTATCGGCGTTTTTAGGCTCTGTTGGCATTCCACATGTCAACAAAGCCTAAAGTCTATACGAAGAGGGGCTTTGCAGTCGATGCCCTCGTTGTCATGTAGACACTTAACATAAAAGGAAACAAGAACACATGTTAGACCCTGTCAAGGTGGGTATTTTGGGCTTGGGCACCGTCGGCGGCGGTGTGGTGAATGTTTTACAGCGTAATGCGAAAGAAATTGCTAACCGCGCTGGGCGTGGCGTGCAGGTGACTCATGCCAGTGTGCGTGATGTGAGTAAACCACGTTCGTGTCCAACTGATGGCATTGTGCTGTCTGAACAGCCCACAGACATTGTAAACCGAGATGATATTGAGGTGGTTCTTGAGTTAATTGGCGGCACCACGCGGGCGTATGATTTGGTGATGAAAGCCATCGCTAATGGTAAACATGTGATTACCGCAAATAAAGCGCTGATTGCGCTGCACGGTAATGAGATTTTTGCTGAAGCGCAAAAAGTGGGCGTGAATGTCGCGTTTGAAGCGGCAGTGGCAGGCGGCATTCCTATTATCAAGGCCATTCGTGAAGGTTTAAGCGGCAATAAAATCAATTGGTTGGCGGGCATTATTAACGGCACCACTAATTTTATTTTGACCGAAATGCGTGAAAAAGGCCGTGATTTTAATGATGTCTTAAAAGAAGCCCAAGCTTTAGGCTATGCGGAAGCTGACCCGACGTTTGATATTGAAGGCATTGATGCGGCGCATAAGTTGACGATTTTAAGCTCGATTGCGTTTGGTGTGCCGCTGAATTTTGAGGCGACTTATACTGAGGGCATCACTAAAATCGAACGTTTAGACGTTGAGTATGCCGAGCAATTTGGTTATCGCATCAAGCATTTAGGTTTTGCTCGCTGCACGGATAACGGGGTGGAAATGCGCGTGCATCCGACCTTGATTCCTGCCAGCCGCCTTATCGCCAATGTGAACGGCGTGATGAATGCGGTGTTGGTGAATGGCGATGCGGTAGGGCCGACTTTGTATTACGGCGCGGGGGCGGGTTCTGAACCTACCGCATCGGCGGTGGTGTCGGATTTGGTGGAAGTAGTGCGTACCTTGACGGTGGACCCCGAAAACCGCGTGCCTCATTTGGCTTTCCAACCGGGTAGTATTGCGCAAAAAGTCCGTTTTCTGCCGATGGATGAAGTGGTGACTGCTTATTATTTGCGCTTGTTAGCGGATGATCGCCCTGGCGTGTTAGCGGAAGTTGCTCGCATTTTAAGTGAAACGGGTATTAGCATTGAGGCCGTCTCGCAAAAAGAACCGCCTGAAGGTGTCAATCAAACGGATGTGGTGTTGCTTACTCATAAAGTAAAAGAAAAACATCTTAACGAAGCGATTAAACGCATTGAAGCCTTGCAGAGCATTAAAGGTGCGGTGAAAAGAATTCGTGTAGAAAGCCTACATTAAACAATATTCGCTGGTGTGGGATGAAATTTCTTCAATCAATATCCCACGCAGACTCGCAAAAAGTCTATAGAGACATTATATCCGTTATTAAGACTGCCAGTCCTTGAAGGACTGGCAGTCTTGGGTTTGGCTGTATCGTAAGCCTATAAATGATGTATTTTAGATATACTGCGCACCACTGGCACACCGCTTTAACCCCGCTGTTTGACTGGAATCCCCTCTCATGTTTAATCCCGAAAATACCCTGTATTTGGTGGATGGTTCGGCGTATTTGTATCGCGCTTTTCATGCCATGCCCGACTTAAGAAATACCGCAGGCCAACCCACAGGGGCGGTCTATGGCATTACTAATATGCTGCGCCGTTTGTTAAAGGAATATCATCCGCTCTATGCGGCGGTGGTGTTTGATGCTAAAGGTAAAACTTTTCGGGACGAATTATATCCTGAATACAAAGCCCAACGTCCGCCAATGCCCGATGATCTGCGAGAACAAATTGAACCGATTCATTCTATTGTGCAATCGATGGGTTTTCCTTTGTTAATTGAAACGGGCGTGGAAGCCGATGATGTGATGGGCACTTTAGCCCAGCAAGCACAACAAGCGGGTATGAATACATTAATTTTCACGGGTGACAAAGACATGGCGCAATTGGTCAATGCCCAGATTGAACTGGTGGATACCATGAAAGATACCCATTTAGATAAAACTGGCGTAGAAGAAAAATTTGGCGTACCGCCTTCACTGATGATTGATTATTTAGCTCTGATGGGGGATACCTCAGACAATGTACCAGGTGTGCCTAAAGTCGGCCCTAAAACAGCCGTTAAATGGTTAAAAGAATGGAGTTCTTTAGAAGCTGTTATTCAAAATGCGGATAAAATCAAAGGTAAAGTCGGCGAAAACCTGCGCCACTCTTTAGAACAACTGGCTTTATCTCAACAATTAGTCACTATCAAATGCGATGTTCCCTTAAGCTACACCGCTTCAGACTTAAAATATGGCCAGCCCGATAAAACCCAGTTAAGCAGTTTATATCAAACGCTCGGTTTTAAAAGCTGGTTGGCTGAGTTATCTGATACTCCACAAGCCATCATTGAAACAGAGAGTGCGGCTCATATTGAATCACATTATGAAACCCTATTAACTCAAACCGATTTTGAACGTTGGTTAGAAAAATTAAATAAAGCACTCCTGTTTTCTATTGATACAGAAACCACCAGTTTGAATTATATGCAGGCTGATTTAGTGGGGATTTCTTTTGCGGTTGAAAATGAACAAGAGGTGATGATTGAAGCGGCTTATGTGCCTTTGACACATGATTATTTAGGCGTTCCTGCACAGTTAGATCGAGATGAAGTCTTACAAGCCCTGAAGCCTTTATTGGAAAACCCTGAAAAACTCAAAATTGGGCAGCACATTAAATATGATGCGCACATTTTTCGACATTACGGGATTCACCTTCAAGGTATGGCCTTTGACACCATGTTGGAATCTTACATATTAGACAGCACAGCGACTCGTCACAATATGGATTCCTTAGCCAAAAAATATTTAAACCGTGAGACGATTCATTTTGAAGATATTGCAGGCAAAGGTAAAAAACAACTGACCTTTAATCAAATTGATTTAGAACAAGCGGCTCCTTATGCCGCAGAAGATGCAGACATCACTTTGCAATTGCATCAACATTTATACACAAAACTACAAGCCATACCCGAATTAGATAAAATTCTGCATGAGATTGAAATGCCTTTAGTGCCTGTGTTAGAAAACATGGAATATATGGGGGTATGTATTGATGCCGATAAACTCCATCAACAGAGTAAAGAAATCGCTGAGCGTTTACAGCAATTAGAACAAGAAGCCTATGCAATGGCAGGAGAAGAGTTTAACTTAAGCTCACCCAAACAATTGCAAGCCATTTTATTTGAAAAACTACAATTACCCGTATTAAAGAAAACGCCTAAAGGTCAAGCCTCTACCGCAGAAGAAGTGCTGCAAGAATTGGCCTTAGATTATCCGCTGCCCAAATTATTAATGGAACACCGCAGCTTAAGCAAACTCAAATCCACCTATACCGACAAATTGCCAGACCAAATCAATCCCAAAACACAGCGCATCCACACTTCGTATCATCAAGCCGTTGCCGCGACCGGGCGCTTGTCGTCGTCTGATCCCAATTTGCAAAATATTCCGATTCGTACTGAAGAAGGGCGGCGCATTCGCCAAGCCTTTATCGCACCTCAAGGCTATCAACTCTTGGCGGCGGATTACTCGCAAATCGAATTGCGCATCATGGCGCATTTATCCGGCGATGCGGGCTTGCTCCACGCCTTTGCCAATGATTTAGACGTTCACAAAGCCACGGCGGCAGAAGTGTTTGGAATTGAACTGGATAAGGTCACAAAAGAACAACGCCGCAGTGCGAAAGCCATCAATTTTGGTTTGATTTACGGCATGTCCGCTTTTGGTTTAGGCAAGCAATTAGGCGTGAGTCGCAGCGTGGCACAAGACTATGTGGATCAATACTTTGCGCGTTATCCTGGGGTCAAGCTGTACATGGACAGCACGCGCCAATTAGCCCACGAGCAAGGCTATGTAGAAACCGTCTTTGGACGGCGTTTATATTTACCCGAAATTGGCTCGCGCAACGCGCAACGCCGCCAATATGCCGAGCGCACGGCGATTAACGCGCCGATGCAGGGCACCGCAGCCGACATCATCAAACGCGCCATGTTGGCGGTGCAACAGTGGATTGATAGCGCTTCATTAGATGTAAAAATGCTCATGCAAGTGCATGATGAACTGGTGTTTGAAATTGCTGATGGTGATGTTAAAGCCGCAAAAGCCAAGATTTGTGCGTTGATGATGGGCGCGGGTGATTTATCCGTGCCCTTGTTGGTGGAAGCTGACAGCGGACAGAATTGGGATGAAGCGCATTAGAGGCTGTAGAATTTTAGGGGGAGTGTTGCTTAGGCAGGGTTATTCACTTAAGCGTGAAACGGAGTGCGAAGCCGTAGCTTCGCATGTGCCAAGCTACGGCTTGGCACTCCACTAAGCCCCAAAAATCACCCCAAGCCACACAAACCCCGCCAAACATAACGACACAAACACCGCCGCCGAGGCCATATCCTTAGCACGCCCAGCCAATGGGTGCTGCTGCTCGCCATGAATATCATCCACCACCGCTTCAATCGCCGAATTCAACAACTCCACGACCAACACCAGCGCCAAACAGCCAATCAAAGCCACCCGCTCCAAATGTGAATCGCCCAACCAAAAAGCCATCGGTACCAACACCAGCGACAACAACAACTCCTCACGAAACGCCGCCTCATGCCGCCACGCTGCCGACAAACCCGCGAACGAATACCCCGTTGCTCGTAATACACGTAACACCCCAGAACACCTCGCTTTCATTGCCATAGGTTCAACATTGTCCATACAAAACATCTCCTAAAAAAACTACTTTATCAATGCGACCAAAGTGTAACATACTACAAAGTAAACCTTTTTTAATGGCAGAGCCTTATTCCAAACACCAAAAAACACCCAGGATAGAATCACATGCTCCCACCGCTCAAACCCATCCCCATCAAAGATCGTATCTCCCTACTGTTCCTTGCTCGCTGCCAAGTCGATGTCAAAGACAACGCCTTTGTCGCCATCACCGAGACCCAAGAACGCACCCACATTCCTGTCGCCAGCCTCGCCTGCATCATGCTCGAACCAGGTACCCGCATCTCCCACGCCGCCGCCAAACTCGCGGCAGACACCGGCACCCTCCTCATCTGGACAGGCGAAAGTGGCGTGCGCGTCTATGCATCAGGACAACCTGGCGGCGCACGCTCCGACCACCTCCTCTACCAAGCTAAACTCGCCCTCGACGACAGCGCACGACTCAAAGTCGTGCGCAAAATGTACGAAATGCGCTTCAAAGAGCCGCCCCCCGCAAGGCGCAGCATCAAACAGCTTCAAGGACGAGAAGGTGGGCGCGTCAAAGAAATGTATAAAGTCTTCGCCAAACAATACGGCATCACCTGGAAAGGCCGCCGCTACGACCCCAAAGACTGGAGCCAAGGCGACATCCCCAACCGTTGCCTCAGCGTCGCCAACCACTGTCTCTACGGAGTCTGCGAAGCCGCCATCCTCGCCGCAGGCTACGCCCCCGCCATCGGCTTCATCCACAGCGGCAAACCCCTCTCCTTCGTTTACGACATCGCCGACATCTACAAATTTGACACCGTAGTGCCCCTCGCCTTCAGCATCGCCAAACAACAACCCCATGACCTAGAAGCCAAAGTCCGCCACGCCTGCCGCGACATGTTTCGCAAAACCAAACTGCTGGTCAAAATCATTCCTGACATCGAAGACATCCTCGCCGCAGGCGAATTAGAAAAGCCTCAACCCGCAGAAGACACCCTCGAACCCGCCATCCCCAACTCGGAGAACATCGGCAATGCTGGTCATCGTAGTTGAAAACGCCCCCCCAAGATTACGCGGACGGCTCGCCGTCTTTCTCATCGAAATTCGCGCAGGCGTTTACATCGGCGATGTGAACCTCCGCGTTAGAAACAAACTGTGGGAATTTGTCGAACAAGGCATTGAAGCAGGCAACGCCATTATGGCCTGGAGTACCAACACCGAAAGCGGCTACGACTTCAAAACGCTAGGCGAAAACCGCCGCATTCCTGTTGAATATGATGGGCTTAAGTTGGTACAATTCCTCCCGCTTCCCGAAGAGAATTCACAACTCACTGAAAAGGAAGGAAAAAGTGATCTTTAACAAATCGCAAAAAGTCGCTATTTATTTGGTAGAAATTAACCGATTGATTTTTCGGTTCAAAATCATGAAGTTAAAGTTAGTATGTTCCCCACGCCTGTGGGGATGAACCGGGAAGCATGGCGGATATTGTAGTTTTCTAGGCGATGTTCCCCACGCCTGTGGGGATGAACCGACTCCCGTTCTCTGGCGCTGACTACTGTGTAGATGTTCCCCACGCCTGTGGGGATGAACCGTTGGCGGTAATCAGAGGTATGAACCGAGAACAATGTTCCCCACGCCTGTGGGGATGAACCGGATGTTCCTCATCATATCCGCATTGTTGTTTTATGTTCCCCACGCCTGTGGGGATGAACCGCACCAGAGGATTTTCTGAGTCAAACGCCGAACATGTTCCCCACGCCTGTGGGGATGAACCGTGACTTATGGCTTCAAAAACGGCTGGCATCCTATGTTCCCCACGCCTGTGGGGATGAACCGCCGTGAGTTCTGGCGATATTGCGACTTCACTCATGTTCCCCACGCCTGTGGGGATGAACCGCTCATGCCCGCCTGCTGTACCGAAAAATCCGCATGTTCCCCACGCCTGTGGGGATGAACCGATGACCTGGTGAAAATTTTGGCCGAGGAAATAATGTTCCCCACGCCTGTGGGGATGAACCGATAAAAATTGGCAGGCTGCGATGGGTTTATTGATGTTCCCCACGCCTGTGGGGATGAACCGTTGTTCTCCTTAATACACTGTTGAATCAACTTATGTTCCCCACGCCTGTGGGGATGAACCGCGCTACACCGACGGCTGCGATGATCTGGATGAATGTTCCCCACGCCTGTGGGGATGAACCGTGCTGTCGAACACAGGGCGGGCGACAATGCCTATGTTCCCCACGCCTGTGGGGATGAACCGGCCTGGGCACTCGCCCACGAAGCATTCTCCATATGTTCCCCACGCCTGTGGGGATGAACCGCCGATACAGGCGAAGAAAGCACCCATCCGATTATGTTCCCCACGCCTGTGGGGATGAACCCATCCCCATCAGCAGATGTTGTAAAAGCTGAGTAGACTTGTCCAGACTTAAGCGCCGTAGCGAAAAGCAGTGGGATTGAGCGGCTTTGTTTGTATAGACAACATGAATCATTTATACGACTCAAGCCATCCGCTTTAAGCTCTCCCATGTGTCACATCATGACCATTCAGTGAAGCCCCAAAGGGGCGTCATCTCTATAGCCT
>JADGEH010000050.1 GCA_016744475.1 Thiotrichales bacterium
TAATTAAAAAGATAATTAGATAGGGTGTTAAGGGATGCGCTATTTAGATGCTTTCAACTTTATTTGCTCTTTTTCCCCCGCTTCTGTAAGTTTTGCTTGTGCCATAACTTCTACGGTTTCTGGGCCAGGTGTGAGTTCAGCATGGTATTTTTTCCACTGTTCTGGCGTAAGGCCTTCGGTGTAGAACCGGATCAAGCCTTTTTGTTTTAAGCGTGCGAGTGATTGGTTAGCAGTCGGGCAGTTGTCTAACGCCATGTATTGCGATGGCGGAGTATATTGCCCTGGTGTTAATTTTAAGAGGATGGTTTTTTCGTTTTTTCCGAGTTGCATGGATATTCCTTTTCACTTTAGAAAACGTTTTAAAGTGGATTCTGAAACTTTTTGTGGTGTTACTTTTTGTGATGTTTGAGACATTACCTAATTCTCCTTATGATTTTTTTAGTTGTTTTAAGCATCGTTTACAGGTGACTTGATTTGTCTTGTAAGTCATATTTTGGCTTTTAGCGAATGTCCCACACATCGCTTTGCTTTGATTTGGTGCAATAAAATGTATAGCTCTAACATACCGCGAGTGTGGGTAAGTTTTGAGGATTTGCATTGCAGCTATTTTTTGTGCTTGGATTTCGGTGTATTGAACGTGATGGTTAGTGAGTAGAATGGCTATACGCTCATCCAAGCTTTCTGCGAATTCGGGTTTGATATTAAGCTTTAGGGCTTGTTGTACGATGTCATGGAGCATTTTTGTGGGCTTCCTGTATCAGGATATTCCATGCCGTCGCTGCCACGAGCGAAACTTGACCATTGCCAGTGGCTTCAATTCTGTCCACCCAATGGGCCAGCCCATCAGATATTCCCTGAGCTGCACAAAGCCTTTTTTGTGTATCGGATATTTCCCACCAGCCGCGATCACTTCGTTGAGTGGGCGGCTGTTGGTTTTGTTGGAGATGGGGCTTTTCCAGTCCCTGGCTGTTGGCGCTGGTAGATAACGGATGATGCCTGTTAGGCTGAGGCTGACATTGCCGTTTCTGTCCTTTTGCCACCCGCCTCGGTCTGAGGCTCTGGGTGTCGGAAGTGTGTAACTTGGCGCTGTCATCACCACTTCGTGCAATCTGATGCCTGCTTTTTTTGCTTTTTCTTTGTTTTTTTGTAACTTTGCTCGCCCTAGTTTCGCATCGCTGGTGAGCGGTGTGGGCAAGTATCCACACGCGCTCGCGTTTTTGGTGCGCTCCACAGTCAGAAGCCGCAAGCAATAACGGCGATTCGACGGTGTACCCAAGAGATTCAAGGTCTTGTGCGACGGTAAGAACATATCCACTTGAGATGAGTCCTGGCACGTTTTCAAGGAAAACGTATCGTGGTCGTACCAGCGCAATAATTTTCGCTGTTTCTGGCCACAGGTTTCTGTTGTCCTCTGCACCACGCTGCTGTCCTGCCAGCGAGAATGGCTGACAGGGGAATCCTGCTGTAACGACATCAACCATGCCTTGATATGCACTGGCGTACCCTTCACTGGCGAATGTTCGGACATCGCTGAATATAGGTGCATTTGGCAGGTATCCATCGTTAATTCGCTGCGCAATGACGCGCTGACAGTATTCATTGATTTCTACATATCCTGTGCAGTTCCAACCGAGTAGATGCTGGGTACCTAATAGTCCGCCTCCGGCACCTGAGAAAAGGGATAGTTCTTTCATGTTAGTTTATGATACAGGGAGCTTGTAATGGGCTATATATAATTCACAGCCTCTTTTAAAGGCTTTAAAAAAATCATTAAAATAATCGACAATTTTATTGGTATAAATATTTTTTAATTGATACATGGCATAGTCTTCACCAGCCCTCTTCTGAAGTTTTTCAACTTTAAAAAAATAACTTTGCATACGAAACAATTCATCATTATCAAGCCCATAATATCTATTTACATTTATCTCTTTATTTGTATATATCATACTTAAATAAATCCTCATTGTTTTTATAACTTTAATACTCTTTAAAAAAAGAGTGCGCACCACAACATGGGCATGTTGAATGTATCATGCCTGTTTTATTGTTTAATTTATCTTTACGCTGATTTAATGCGTGAATATTTTTGCAGCGACAACATTTAACTTGCTTTTGAACATGCTCTTGTTTATCACTGTCATCTTTTAAAATCATTGATAGTTCAAGATATTGATGATCTACGGCTGGTCTGGTTTTTTTATCTATATAATTCTTTGGCCATGCTTTATCTGTTTTTCTAAGATTGTGTTTCTGCATGGCTTGTTGTCGTGTATAAGTTTCCGCTTTACTTAAATCTGATGTATAGCCTTTATTTTCTTTCCCCCACCACATCACATCATTTCCACAATATGAACGGCTATCTTGTAGATAATAGAGTTCTTCTTCAGTCATGTTGCTTTCTCCATAGCATAAAATGAATTTTTTATATTACTTCGTAATAGGTTCTATTAGCCCAATAGTCTTTATCAGGTTTTAAGCCATATTCTAATGCTTCATCTTTATACACACGAAATGGTTTTCCAAGACGGGTGACTTTTACCTGCTGACCATTTATACAAACTACGTCGCCTACATTGTCTTTATCGCTATAATAAAAATCACTCATCACTGTCTCCATTTCTTTACTTTAACCGTCGTTAAAAATATAAGAATACTAAATAGTATATAACTATACTATTTAGTATTCTTCAAAAAGTCAATATGCTTTATAGAGTTTATTTTAGGCTAAATTCTACCTCTTCTTTTTGGTCTTGAGTGGATTCCATTTGCTGTGAGCTGCGTGGCCAGTCGATGCCTGCGGCTTGAATTTTGTTCCAAGATAGCCAGATGCCTGAGTTGATTTGCGTGCGGCGTATGTAGACGGTGCCTGTTCGCTTGCCATTTTTGCGTTTGATGAGAAACCCATCGGCTTCTAGGTGATCAAGGAGTTTTTGGGGACTGGTGACAGCGTGTCCTTTTTTGTGTTTTTCGAGAAAGCGCAGAATGATGCTGGCGCTGGTGCAGATGATGTAGTTATTTTCTTGGACTTGATGGCCTTCATCGTTCATTTTGTATTCCCATCCATCTTCTTTGATTTTGATGAGTGGATAGGTCTGTGGGGATTCGCTATAGAGTAGTTCTGCCACTTCTTTAAGGATGCCATACGATTCTTTGCGCATGGGTTTGCCTTCTGTGAGATGGCGATGAAAGAAATGGTAGATGGTGCGTCCTAGGCGGATGTCGCCTTTGATGCCTGCAAATTCTTCTAGGTATTCCCAGGTGAGAATTTGCATGGCGTAGTTTTTGACGAAGCGGGTTTTATCTTGACTGAGTTCATCGCCGACTTTGGTGAGTAGTGTTTGTGTGATGTCCGCTAGTCGGCTTTGTAGGGCTTGATCGGTGATGGTGCTTTTTATCCATTCTGCCCAAGCGCGAACGGGAAAGTGGATGTTTTTTTGTGGGAAATACTCTGTGCCTTTGGATGTGTCTAGGTTGAATTTGAGCATTTTGGCATCCAGCGCGGCATCGTGCTGAAAGGGATCGTCTTGTCCGGTCATGATGACGGGGGCGCAGGCGAAGAAGGGATTTTTGCTGTGGGTGAGGGTTTTTCCATCGTAGCATTCGTTGAGAATGTGTACGAAGGCGCGAAAGTCGTCTCGGTATTCGGCTGCAAATCGGCTGATTTCATCGACTCCAACGGGGAAGAAGTGCCCACGCACCAGTTGGATGCGGCGATAGCTGGAGCCAGGTTCGGTGTGTGGAAAGGCGAGAAAGCCTGTGAGGTGTGTGAGCCAGCCGAATAACCGAGATTTGCCGCTGTCGTGCCCCGCTGACATCATCATGTGAGGGTAGCTTTTGGTGAAGACTTTTAGAAAGCTTCCGAGTACCCAGTTGAGCACAAATAGAGCTTTGTGATCGGTGAAGGCTTTGTCTAGATCACGAATGATATGAGCTGCTTGGCTTTGTGGGGTGTCTGGAAATATGAGGTCGTGGTAGACGTAATCGCCCATTCTTTGATAGGTGTTTTGGGCATCGTTGAGTTGAAGGCTGTCATCGCCCATTTTGACGAGTCCAATGACGTTGACGGTTTTTTTCCCAAAGCGATTATCGCGGCTTAGACCGCCAATCAGGGTTTTAATCGCTTTTGGATTGTAGGTGATGCCTAGTTTGTTGTAGGTGGCATCGCTGCCGAGTTCGTGGGCTTCTATGATGTCTGTTAGCAGGGCATTTTCGGCATCGGGTCTGGCATAGTGGATGAGGGTTTTTCGATGGGGTCTGCCTGCACTCATACCATAAAGAGCCACTCGTTCGGGCAATAGTTCTATGGGGTCTACACGATAAGGTCGCCAATCGGCTATTAATTCGATCCCGTCATCTGTTGTGCGATTTACGGTGTCTCGATGGCATTGGTAATATTGTAAGCGCCCCCAGGCTTGAGGGTCTTTGAACCAGGGTGAACCTGCTGGAAATAGGGCGGTGATGGGGTTGTTGGCTATTTCTCTAAGCTTTGTGAGGTCGCCATCGCATGTATCTTTGGCTAAACCCTGTGGCAGGGTGTCACTGTAGACTATTTCGGCAATATAGCCGTGACTGATGATACGGTGATATAGCGTATGTAGGCTGTGTTGATATTCGGTATTGATTTCAGGCCAGAGTGTGACCGCTTGGTTGGGCTTAATCCAGTTGAGCGGGAGTTTTTTGGCGTGTTCTGCGCTGAGATAGGCGACGGCTGGGCATTTTGCGAGTGTAAGAATGAGCGCATCGAGGGGGCGGCGCACGAGCCAAAGGTGTTTGGCCTTTTTTACCCAAGGTAAATGAGGGGCGTACATTAAGCCGGGGCTGTGAGGGACACTGGTGGTCGCTTGTTCTATGTTGAGTTTGGCGACAGTGTGAATGTCACCCAAGGTATCTATGAGTGGGAATATGATGTGCCCCTCTTCATAACCGTAGTGTAATTCGGGTTTTAGTGCGTCTGTTGGTAGGTGGTAGGTGTCGGTGAGCCATGTGGTGGCTTGGCCTATGTCTTTATGTTTTCTGGCTTGTCGCCATTCATGAGGAACATTTTGGGTGAGTGTGTCGGCACCTGGGCGCAATTGGCTTACAACTTCTTCTATGCCGCCTTTGCGGGCTAAGTCGTTGTAGTCGGTAGGTTTGTCGGTGTTGTCGTCAAAGCGGCTGAAGTCGGGCGTTGTCCAATGCCCATTGACTGATTCGGCGGCTATTTTAGCTTTGGTGATGCCTGCTTGCCTGATGATGCCGTCTTTTCCGGGCCACTGGTCATTGTCTGCCCGGATGATGATGTTGTGTTGCGGATATTTTTTGCGCAGGGCTTGGGCAACGATAGGCAGGTTGCCAGCTACAAAGGCAACGATAATAACCTCTTGGTAGTCCATCGCGGCATAGAGGGTTGCGCCTGTGGCGTAGCCTTCACAGAGATGAATGTCTTGCGGATGCCTAATATCAAGTTCCCCTAGTCTGCAAAACAGCCCTTTCGATGTGCCTCCAAGAAAGTATTTGTCGTTGTCACTGGATTTTCCGGTGCGGATTTTTTGTAGATTGCGCAATTCGCCGTCAATGTTGTACATGGGGATGGCCAGGTATGGGCCGTAGTAGTCGTCTCCAAAACGGGCGATGTGCGGTAGGATGTTTTTCTTTTCTAGGTAGGGGTGTTCACCGAATTGTGAAAGGTGCTGCCAGGTGTCTTGTGCTTGTTGGGCTATTTTTTTATTTTCTTGGGCTTTTTTCTTTTCTGCTTGGCGCTGCTGTTGTTTGCGCCATTTTTCGTAGTCGGCTGGGCTGATGCCTGGGCTATTATCTTTATCATCAAGTTCCCAGGATTTCAGTGTGTCGTTGATCTCTTCGCGTGCCCATGAACCGAAATTGACCACGTAAGCTTCGTTGTGATGAGGGATGCGATGGGCTGAGTACCAGGCGTTTTTATTTTCTTTACCTCCTACAATGGTGTCTTTGACACGATGAATGTCCCCGTCAATATTGAGTGTTGTGATGTCTAATCCTGAACTTTGGAGTTGTGCTATCAACTGTTGAATCATAGAGAGGCTTCTTGCTGTCTAATGCATGGTTTATTTGTTTTTTGATGCGTGATGAGGCAAAAAATAACGGCAATCCTTTGCCGTTAGGTCTGGTAGCACGTTTTAGAAAATGGGTTTTATGTTTGCTTCGGTGGCCGCTCTCAATAATCCAGCGGCGTACCTTTGAAAACTGCTGCCATTTTTTTTGCCCAGTTGTTTTATTTCATCCCGTAAGGTTTTTGTCATCCTTATCGTGGTTTGAACTTCAGTTTGGGCTTCGTGCTTCTCTTGCATATCACTACTCATGGCCTACCTCCGATTTTATGTAGGGTTAAAAGATTCGGGCCTCACTCTGGTTTTTATTTTTTCTAGGGTGATGGGATCATTTCTTTTACCACTGGCGACGTAAGTGACGTGCCGTGGTGTTCTATTGAATTCTCTCTGTGCAACATTGCTTAAGCAAGAGCCTTGCATGAGGTAGGACAGCTTGATGAGAAAATTAAGCTTTTCTCCTGCTTCTGTTACAGCAATCAGTTTTCCCACTGTGTAGCACAATTCTTGTTCGAGAATTTTCGTGTTGTTCATGTGTATAATTCCGTTTAGTTAATGACAGTCTCTAAATAGAGGTTACTACTCAATAGAGGTATTTTCAATCATTTTTACTCAAAAAGATTCTGGACGGATAAATGGATAAGGATAGATATGCGCTGATGGCAGGGCGGCGTTTTGAAGAGTTAGTGAATTACTGTAGGGATCATAAGGGGATGTCAACAGCGGATGTCAGCAATGCCATTGGTTTTGGTTCGTATACGTATTTCAATGATGTACGTAAGGGCAATAAATCAGTGGGCAGTTATTTCATTTATCAAGCGGTTCAAGCCTTTCCAGAACTGGATGTCAGAGCCTTTTTTGATAATGCGGTGCCTCTCATCAAAACAGAATCAGCACCTCAATACCCCAATCAAATGTCACGTCAATACGCTCAATTACCCGCCTCTTCACAGAAGGCTGTGCAGGCTATGATCCAAGCCCTGCTGGAGGCTTCTGAAGGCAAAGCGAAGTAGGTTAAAACGCTAACAACGAACAGTTATCACATAAAAACAATGGAATAGCTCTTTAGAAACCGAACCGAACTCAATTTTTAAAATATTAAACAGAGGCGAATTCGGCAGTCTGCGCCCCGCAGAGGGGGAGGTGGTCAGACAGTACCTTTTTATCAAACTATGGCAGGTGGGCCTTCATTAATCCGCGATAGGAGATAGATGTATGAATGCACTACTACTCAGTGCTTTGTTATCAGGTGTGATAGGAATAGGACAGCCACATTCTTTGGCTGAATTTTCTAATTACTCGTGCCGTGGTAAACACTACTGTAAGAATATAAGTTCTTGTGCAGAAGCCTGTTACTACTTGAAGCAATGTGGTCATGGGCAATTGGATAGAGATAAAGACGGCATTCCTTGTGAGAACGTCTGCTCATCCCCTTGTCCATAAAGTAAAACCTGCGCCCATGTCCTGCATGGGCGCGTACATCACACAGGCATAGATGAGAAGTCCAAGGAAATCATCTGGTGCTTATCGTTAGGACTTTTTCTGTGATAAAAACGGATATATTCCTTCTTGCTATCCGCATACATACTCTCACGAATCACCACCATCGCCTGCTTCCACTTTGGATTATCAGACTCAATACGCAATAGCCGCATAATCTGCCAGGTGCTGATACGCCCTGTCTTATCAGTAGAAAAAGCCTCTTCCACAACCGCCTTCAACTCAGCCTTACCGCCATCAGTCCACTCACGCAAACACTCAGTGACTAATTGCTGGGCAAAATTGAGACGCTCATCAAAAGCCATTGACTCAGAGACAGCCACAACCACCTTCTTATCACCATCAAACGAAGGCAGCGTCATATTCCCTTTCTTGCCACCCGTCTTAACATCATATTCCTGCTCAGCTAAAGATACATAAGAACCCATCAATTCATAAATCGCTTGCTTCTCAAGCCTCATGTGCGCTCGTAAAGCCTCAACACGCGCCATAATCTTTTCCACCTGCTCATTCCTGAGCAAATCCAAGGGACTAATCGAATCCACTGGCACCAAATGCCCGATAGGATTACGCATATAGCCCTCTGGTACACCAACCTTTACATCCTGTGCTTGAACATCCGTGTTCATAAGCCATCTCCAAAAAGAAAAACAGCCTACAAAAATACCACAAAAAAACCAAAAAACTCATCCAGAAACAAAGATGAAGCGTCCTACACTCCTTCTCGACTCACAGCTCGCAACTGAGCTACCTCCTGGCGCAACGCCCGTACCTCATGCTCAATAGATTCCCGCCAAATCTTAAACTGCAACAACTCCTGAGTATTGGAAAAAATCACCCGTTTTTCATCCGCAGACAATTGCTCTAATGCAGCATCCAACTGTCCTTCTATCCCCTGTCCATACAAAGCCTTATTAGGTTCCGCCTCAGAAAACTGTGTAGGAAACATCTCCCCCCGTCCTAACAGCAAAAAATCAGCAGATACCCCAAAACACTTCACCACTTCCGCCGCCAACTCAGCAGAAATCTTCTGTTTTCCTCTTTCACAATCATTCACCAAATAATGTTTCACAGACATTCTCTCAGCAAACTCACGCTGTGACAGCCCAAAATGCTCACGTATTCTCTTTAATCGATCTCTCATATCATTTTCCTACAGAAATATTCTTGCAATAAAATTGAATAATTCCTAAAATCATCTAAAAACATTAAATATCTAACAAAACAGTCAAAAACCAGGAGAGAAACATGCGATACAACATAAATACACCTCGATTACCTCAAAAAAACACTAAAAAGACGCATTCTACTCACTTAATCACCATCCTCTCCAAGTACACGCCTTTGTTAAGAGGAGATATTCTTCTCATCTTTTCCTTGCAACACCTGTGTTTCCAGCACATTCAAACGCTGCTTATCACGGGCAAACGCGATCACCGCCGCGACCTGCTCATCTGACAAACCTTCCACAACCTTAAACAAGTCTTGCATCCTAGGGGCAAGATTCGCATCGGCTGTGGCATACATCTCACCAATACCAAATAACAGCCAATTCAAATTGACGTTAAAAACGTCCAATAGTGACTTCATAAATTTATATGATGGTGCAGCACGACCGCCTTCAATATCGTTAATATAACCTCTGCTAAATCCTAAAGCAGATGAAAATTTGTATTGAGACAAAGACTTGCCTTTTCTTATTTCCAAAACCCTACGATTGGACTGTAAATCAGTCTGATTTTTTATTGACATGGATGTTTATTAAGTCTAGTCTTGAACACAGATGGACGAAACGTCCACCACAAAGAGAAGCCGAACCACATGAATCATAGCGAACTACAGAAAAAACTCGCACACGCACTCGGCCTAACAGAGGCAAACGCACAAAAAGCGCTGCCACTCTGGATAAAACAACAAAAACAGCAAGGATGCGGCTACAAACCCAATAGCGTTAGAAAAACGCTACAGGCTTGGCGACACAGAACAGACGGTCGTCCAGGCAGACAAAGAGCAGAAATACTCGAAGCACTCAGCTACACGATAGGCGAGCCTGTCAGCCCCGCTCTCGATTACCTAGTGCCTATTTTGGCACAAAAGCAGGGAGAGAAAAAAATGCAGGCACCGACAACACATTGTCATGGCTGTGGGGCTGAAGTGAAGGCAGAACGGCAAACACGTTGTCCGCACTGTGGAAACTGGAAATGCGAACACTGTGATGCAGGCAACGATATGCCCTGTCGTTTGTGTGAGATTAGCGAGATTTAGAGCCATGAAAGAAAAAGTCAGTATTCTTTCAAATGATGAACAATATGGATTTAATGATGAATAAACCTATCGAACTTGAATTATTGCTTACATTTTTAGAGGCAACATCAATGAACCCTGAACAGCAGGCACATGCAAATGCTTTACGCCAGCAGGCCGAACAAAAATTGTTCAACAAGACTCCTGCACGTACCACTCAGGAATTACACGCAACATCGTTTGGCGAACCTGTCAGCTCAGCATTGAACTATCTCAGTCCTATTTTGACACAAACGAATACAGATGCAGAAGCAGCGTTAGCGTCACACACTGAGCCATGCCCAGGATGCGACATCAATGTCAGTACAAAGCAACAAATAACATGAATGATTAGGAAGCAGACGATGACAACTCGATTAGACACAGAAACAGCAGAAAAAGTACGCAAAGCATTTAAAAATGCATTGTCTTGTGGTGATGCTTTTACAAGCGGTGGGCAATCATTAGCACGGGTAATTCTGAGCGCATACAACATCTACGAATGGACCTTTAACATTGGGGATTTGTGCGTGTTGGATACTAAAAACTTCACGCTTGCAATAGCAGTGATAACTGCTCGCTATAAAGGTATTGAACCGCATAACGCATACGAAGGCGCTGAGCAGGATATGGAATCATTGAAAACCAAATACTCTCACTTGATGAAGAAGGATCACTAAAGCAACAACGGTGGCTTAGTCACTATTCCGCCCAAAGCAAGAGAGGCATCGAACGCTAAAGCCACGCTAACGTCGGCCAACGTTGTTGGGACGAGACAGCCTGGAGAGACAGGCATTCAGAACCAAAAAAGCCCCAAGATGCGCCAACACCTTGAGGCTCAACTTCAACAGTGAATTCAGCACTGCTAAAGCGTCACAGATAGTAACAAATCTAGTGTATCACAACACAAATTTTTGACGCAAAAACAGGCTGCTTTCACAACACCCTAATGAGGCAGCCATGTATCCCGCCACTTATCTCACACTTCTCAATCAACTGCTGAGTCAAATTCAATACCAGCAATGCTTGCTGCAAAATGACGACGGGCAACCCATTCTCACCTACAAATCCCACCTGCATAACGAGTTAAAAACACTCGAAACCCTGGCATCAGACATCGGTGAACTCCCCGAAATGCAAGGCTTTCTGGCCGCTATCGAATATCAAATGCATCTCACGCAATACGATGACGGTAACGTTCTTGAAATCCCCAAAATGCTCATGGCCTACAACCTACAAACCCTAGAAAAATTACTCCAACCCGTTTTCAAAGAACTCTACGACAGCGCCGCCTATGACACCCCACACTCCGTTGAGGTGTGTCATGCCTAAACCCAACCTATTTTTTAGAAAAGACTTGTTCAAAGCCATCCAACAAGACAGAAAAACCGTTACTCGACGGCTGGCAAAAATCGATCAACAACTGTTAAAACCCGAACCCTACAGCGAAGAGGGCACCGACTATCAATGGTTATTAGAAGTAGCCCCAAATCATTTGGAAAAACATACCCCTGACAGTCTGATTAAAAAATACTCTATCTACCAAGCGGGCGATAGAGTCAATGCTGTAGCCGTTGACGAAGTGGCCTTAGCGCCTATCCAAATCACGCCTATCCAAATCGTGACTGTCAAATGTCACCCCCTGTCCTGGATCGATTCTCATCAATCCTTACTAGACGAAGGCATTCAATGGCAACCCGCTCCCATCACTGGGCGAGGATTAAACTTAAACTTTCCCTATAACAAACAATTCTTTAATGACCAAACAAAAATCTACGACCTGCCGACCTATTTAACCTGTTTTTCCTCCCTATGGGATGCACTCCACACCCAACCTGGCACCACTTGGAACGACAACCCCTTCGTCTTCACGATTCATTTTGAACGACTCAATGAGGGTGATTTAAATGCCTAGTTTCCGCACCTACACCCCACAAAAAGTCGCCCAGCAAGCGGCTTGCCTTGCCCATCGCACCGTGGCTTACGAACCTAGGATGCGCAACGTCTGTGGCAGCGTCAATGCGGCCTTACTCATGGCGCAACTCGAATACCAATACCATTATTGGAAATCCGATCATCGTCCTGATGGCGCGTTCTACATGACCGCTGCACAGATTCAACAACAAACCGGACTCACGCCAGCAGAGCAACAAACTGCCCGTCGTAAATTGCGAGAGTGTGGCTTCATTAAAGAAACCCAAAGCAAAGGCGGAGCCATTATCTTTCAAATTGAAGTCACCGCTTTAGCAGCGGCTAAGCTGCATTCCTATCGAGAAGAAAAAGCCGTATATGCGAAAGACATGGCAGAACGTTTCATCATCTTTCCCGAAGAAAAACAGCCTCGCACCCCCACGAAAAAAGCCACCCCCTCCCACGAAAATAGCGAGGGGTGCTCTAAATTCGTAAACAACACAGATAAAACACAAATACCCACACATCAAACACAAAACACTACACCACAACACCGTGCCACCTCAGCACTAAGAGCGCCCACCCCACCCAGCGTAGTGGTAGTCCCTCCTATCACGTCCTCTGAACTAAAAATACCGCAACATCTGCTCAAACGAATAGAGCAACACCCCCGTGTTGATTACCTGAAACCGTTGCAGGACATGAACAACACCGATGCGCAGCTAGTGCTTGACGCTTACGGAGCCTGGGCACAAAGCGGCTCCATTAAAAATCCCTCCAGCGCCCTAGCCTTCTTGGCGCAACAACAACGCAAAGGAGCCATGCGTACTGAAGGCGCTATCGAATTTGCCGCCAAGCGCCACCCTCAGCGCGTAAATCCATCCACATCAATACCCGAAAATCGCCCTTCAATGCCCACCGAGTTTGATGGATTAACCCCGCAAGAATGTCTGGCAAAAATGAAAACTATCGGTGGCTCCAAGCCGTATAAATACTTAAAAGAGAATCGCTCATGAAAATCCTCCAAACCTTCATCTTATGTCTGTGCTTCGCCACGCCTGTTATCTCCCATGCCGCAGATATGGGGCGTGTCAGCCAACAAGATTCGCCTACCACCACCATCACCGAAGAGGCTCAAAAAGGCTCATCAAATGATTGACTTCCTTCAATTCATCTTTACTTGGCTGTTCGTCATATTAGTCGCGGCTCACCTATCCCACGACAAGAGTTTTTGGAGCCACTTCACAGTGCTCACCATGCTGGTGATTCTCCTGTTTACCTATGGAAAGCCACTGCCATCAGAGGCCCATCGTTCTAGCCCACACGGAGCAGGATTAATACAAGAATCCATCAAATTGCCCAGCCAGCCGCCCCAAGACTTACGCGGTAAATCCAGATTTTGGGCGGCGACATACCGCATTGATCCGGCGCTATTTGCAGCATTGATCGAGCAAGAAAGTCGCTGGCAAATCGATGCCGTATCACCTGCTGGCGCTAGAGGTTTAGGGCAAGTCATGCCCTTCAATGCGCCAGGTTGCGGTATCACTCAAAACGATTTGTTCGACCCTGATAAAAACCTGCAATGCTCAGGAAAAATCTTAAAGGAAGCCTTGGTCTATTGGGATCAGCGTTTCCCCAACGATGCCGACAGCGCTATTCGCCATGCTTTAGGAGAATACAACGCAGGGCGCAACGCCGTGATTCATCGCAACGCCCTGACTGACTTCCGTGAAACCAAGCAGTATGTACAGAACATCATGGGGAATTACGTCCCCACTCCAGGATTAGTCTCCAACGTTTAATAAGGAACCCCAGATGGACATCGTAGAAAAAGCCACACGCCCACAACTAGATCGTAACGACACATCCGCGCGTATGAAATCGCGTGCTTTTCAACTGAATTTCGTCATTGGCGTATTAGAAATCTTGGCATGGATGAAATACGGCGGCGACAATCCTTGGATGCAAGGTTTTTTTGTCTTCATTGCGATGGCACAAATTTTCAGCCGCCCAGATTTGATTGCGACACAACAAGTTTGTCGGGCTGAAGGAGACAGCGATGGGCTTAACAAAGCCAATCGACTACTGACATTAAGCGTCATTCTGACCATGACTTCGGCACTAATGTTCTTCTTAATGCACTTTGAGAATATTTCGCAGCAATCCCGACTAGAATCAGCGCCGGTTCAGCGGGCAGAAAACGACTTAGATCGCACTAAAAACGCCTTCACTTCAGCATTACAAGCACTGACTGATGCGGGTTACAGCAATGCCGAGCGTTTAGGTGCAAAATCGCAAGAACAAAGCCTATTATCACAACTCAGTCGTGCTCAAGAACGGGTGCGCCAATCCAATGCTTCTGCAATGGCGTCTTATGATAAAAAAGTCGATCATTTTTGGCAGTCACGCCACAGCAATGGCCTGCTATACAGCAGTATTATGACTCCCTCTTGCCAACCAAAAACATCCTCCTACGGATTAATGAAAACAGCGGCGCATGAATTATGTGCTCAATGGAAACAACTAAAAAGACGCTCCCCCGCTGCTCAAACTGATGTGGAAGTGCAACGTATTCAAATGGATTTACAAGCATTGCGATCTTTGCTCTCCCATCATCTAGCCATCACCAGCGCAGAAGAACAAGTTAAAATGGCGGAAACAGCCTACTATTCCGCCTTAGAAAACAGCACAGGATCATCTTTTGTTCTCAAACCCTTTGAACTGATGGCTGATGTCGTTGTTAAATTAACCGGGTTAAATGCACAGCCCATTCATATGGCGGCTATGTTCTTTGGCTTGGTGATGTTTGTGATACTGAATAGTGGCTTATTGATTGGAGAAAAGGCAGACAATGCAAAATCCACTGTGGTGCGAGCAAAAGATATACATCCAACAGAAAATGAAAATGACAGTGTATTAACCCGTTTCATGGATAGATCAGCACAATTCATTGATGGATTTATGGGGGGCGGCTCCAAAGCTTCTGACAAAACCCCAGTGAAACCCGTTACAGCCTATGCGCAACCCCCTGAAACGCCTACAGCGCAACCCTTTCTAGGGCATGTCGAAACTCCAATCCCCGTTGCTCAAGACCCCGTTGAAAAAGCTCCGGCAAAACAGCAAGGTTTCGGTTACAAGTTTTATGATTCTGACAATGATCCCAATACACCTCAGAAAGCAACGCCTGCAACCGCTGCAACTGCAACGCCTTCCATTAAAAAAGGCCGTCAATTTAATACTCAAGGTTTCATCGCTTTACTCAATGAAATGAGCAATGGAGTTAGTATGATCCAAGCGGCAAAAACAGTCGGCATTAACAAAGGGCGAGCCAGTCATTATGTGAATAAACACGCTATTCCAGCAGGTTTAATTATCGTGCAAGACAACGAAAGAAGAGTTCAATTACAACCATTAAAAAACCTTGAAGCCATGATTGCAGCGGGTGAGCCTATAAAAACAGCTTTGGAGAAACTGCATGGATGATTAAGATGGATTTTCCTGAAATGAAAGCGACAATACAAAAATAAATGTCTACTTATTATTACCACAAACCCTCAGTAGGATTATCCTGAGCCAGCGAATCAAACCGCGTGTAATGTG
The DNA here is from genome assembly GCA_016744475.1 of Thiotrichales bacterium. Lineage (GTDB taxonomy): Bacteria > Pseudomonadota > Gammaproteobacteria > Beggiatoales > Beggiatoaceae > BB31. The sequence continues at coordinate 15,360 of JADGEH010000050.1, forward strand.
CCACCATGCGGTCAGTCTTCTGGCCTGTTATCTTCTTAATCTGTGCGGTGGAAATGCCTTTTCTGGCGCACGTTGTCACAAATCCTGCTCGCAAGCTATGCCCAGAAAACTGGGGGCGCAACCCTTGCAAATCATCGACTGGTAAATCTGGTAGCCCAACACGGGTTGCCAGCTTCTTAATCACCCTATCCACCTGTCGCCCCGTCAAACTTTGAGTCACCGACAGCATATCCGCAGTCATGCCTCGAAACACCGCACCATTTTGCAAGCCTGCCACTTCTTGCCAGTCTCGCAACGCCCGCACCGGACAAAACCCTGTTCCCTGTGTACTGCGATAAATCAATTTTGCAAAGCCTTCGCCCGTCTGATCAGTTTTTGAATGCCGCAACCTCAATATCACCCACTGGCTATCAAACTGCACATCTTCCCATTGCAAGGCGCATAACTCAGAGCGCCGGAATGCGCCAGAAAACCCGATCAGCATCAGCGCCATATCTCGGTAATCTATCAAACTCATCGAGGAGCCGCCCGCCCGACCACGCCGTGTGCCATGCCGGATGTCATTACAAATGCTGATCATATCATCTTGCACCAACGGTCTTGCCAACTGTTGCGCAGTCCCCCGTTCCTTCTTCACCCGTCGCAACGCCGCTGCCACTGCAACGTGTTGTACCGGGTCAGACAACCCCGCCACTCGGTGAAAAAAAGACAACGCTGCTAGATGCAACTCCAGCGAGGCAACGCTTAACGGCTCTTGGGATAAATGCCATTGCCCTTCCACACAAAAACACACACAAGCCTGTTTCACATACGCCGCCACCGTTTCGGGTGTGGCCGGACATTCAAAACCGTTGCGCCGAAAGCTGCGCAACCCGCTCAGATACGATGCGCGAGTGTTTTCCGATAAGCCCGCCACCCAATCCTGCACATACGCCTGTTGCGCTTCAGGGGATAAGCCAAGGTCATCCAGCAGCGCAAAAAAACGTTCTCCGCTGGCGGGTAATGAAGCCTTTTTGAGCACAATGTTTGGCATAAAAACCCCGGTTCGTTTCAAGCCCCAAAGGATGTCCTATAGCTGTCATTATGGGACATCCTAGAGCGATCAAAAAAGGCGGGTTTAGCATTGCAGTACAATGCCTTACCCACCTTCAGTCTCGTTTGCGAACTGCCCACTTATGGCAGCTTCCAGCCTTTGCTTTTGGCCTCTTTTTTAAGTGTTTGTAAGTCTTTCTGAGCGTCTTGTAATTGTTGATACGTATCCCAGATATGATTAGCGCTCCAAGTGACCAATCCTCCGAAAGCGATGACTAAAAAGGCACCTACCCGCGTGTAAGCTTTCACCATGCCATCCATCGTATTAAAACGCTTGTTGACAGCTTTTTCTAAAGTTTCTCGTGCTATTTCTTCTTGCTTTTGTGCTGTTTGCACGCTGTTTTGTAACGTAGAAATGTTTTGCATAGTGGTATGAATGTCTTGAAAAGCACGATCCAGTGCTGAACTTTGTTCGGCTTTTTGTTCCTCCAAACGCACAATGTCTCTCTGTAAGAGAAAAAGTTGGTCAAATTTTTCGTCTACATGTAGCGCATTACGATCAATCTTCTGTTCCAAACGGCTAGTAGTGGCTTGGATGTTATGTGTGTCAGCTTCCAATCGTGAAAGCCGGCCCTCTGTTTCGTCACCCATGATGCGATTCCCATCAAAATGAATTATTTGGAGTCATTTTAATGTATTTTGACTTTTTAGAGTAATTTGATTGTAGGGAAATAGGGATAGGTCAAAGATTAAAACGGTTATTTCTGCACTTTTTACAAACTTTCCTCCGCCTTTATCGAACTCGTTGCCCCTGAATCTGTCCAGGTGTGTGTGACTGACGTGATGACCCACGTTTTATTCAAATCTGGTCGAAACCCCTGTGTAATCAAATCCATTTCGGCTTTGGCGGCGGGGTTTCCAGGGATGGTGAGCTGGGTGATTTCTCCAGTACCCCGTTGCAACTGTTCAAACTTCGCCGCTGCTGCCAGTGCCGCCTTTTCTTTGCTTTCAAAGGTATGGCGGATTTCAAATTGTGGCTCTTCATCGCTGGTGACTTCTGATTTTCTGTTGGCTTTATGCGGATCATGCCACCAGGCTTTGACGCTTTTGTATTTGTTGCGGCGATTCAAGCGGCCTGTGATGTGTGTGCTATCGGTGTTGATAACGGTAATGCTGCCATTGGTTTTGCCTCTAGGCTTAAACAACAGCTTGCCGTCCGCAAGCTTGGCATACGCATCGTATTGCTCAGCCAAACGGCTGGCAAAATGGATGTCGGATTCCTCAGTTTGGTCTACGTGGTCGTACCAGATGCCTGCCAATGTACCGTCAATGTCTGGGGTGTAACCGTTGCGTCCTGCGATGGCGCTGATGATGCCGCCGAGTGTCTGTTCATCCCACGGTTGCGTTCTGGGCTGTTTGATATTGGAGTTTTCGTGAAACTGCCCGCGTGCAGACATCTCCATCATTTTGACCGGACTTTCCTGAAAACTCACTTCGTCAATTTCAAACAAGCCCATGTCGGTGAGTCCCGTTTCTTTATAGCCCAAAAACACCTTGATGCGTTGTCCCGTGGGGGGCGTGGCGAGCTTATAGTCTCGGTCATCTAAACTGATCTTGACAGCATCCGATTTGATGCCCGCTTCGTCGGTCACTGTGATAGACAGCAAGCGGTCATTGGCGTTAGCACTTAAGCCTGTGATGAGAAAATCGGGACGCATGGCTTAGATAAAGTGCTCAAACACAGGCACTTGCTGTAACGGTTTAGTGAGGCTATCGGGTAATTCGGGTAATTCAATCAACACACCTGACTCATACACCGCGCCTAAATCGGCTAAATGGGCGTTTGCAGGCCACGCCAGCACATACTCAACTGCGGGGGATTGCTTGCCGTAATATTTGTAGCAAATCGCATCCAGCACATCGCCGTCTTTGGTGCGATATATCATTTTTCTCCATCCTCCCCGTATTTCTTCAGTTCTACAGAAAAATCCACGCGCCGAGCACGGCTGTCGTCCATCACATAGCTGAAATCATCTTTAATATTGACCACCACATAACGTCCAAACACTTTGCCAGTGCCAGAAGTCAACATCAGTGGCTCGCCGCCTTTAGACAGCGCACGTAAGTCATCTAATTGATACATGCGGCCTCGAAATTCAGGATGAATATGACCGTCAATGTTGATGCCGTCTTCTCCTTGCCCAACAAATTGATGCGCTACGCTGCGTTGCAGACGATTTTGCGCAGGCCAACGGTAAGCGGTGGAATGTGACAACTTTTCGTATCCGGCCTTATCAATGCCGAATAAAAAGCCGCCCAGAATCATTTGAATGCCTATTTTAGCCATTAGTCAAACATTCTCCCTCTAAAGGCTTCATCGAGCGCCATCTGGATGTGCTGCTTCACCTGTTCTCCAATCGCAGCCATATCGAGCTGTCCTTCACCCGAACCGCCCTTGCCGCCTTGCAAGGTGATATTAATGTCGCCAAATGTGACGTTGACACCGCTGCCTGCACCAGCTCCACTAGGCGCTAAACCGCCACCTAAATCACCAAAACTACCGCTACTGGGCGTGGGCAATGGGGTGTTATTGCCACCAAAAAAGCCGCCCAGATCGGGCATTTGAGCCGAAAGAGATGAGCCATCCAATAAACTCCCCATAGAGCCTAGCAAGCTTGGTGTTTTTGCTAATGACGGTGTATTCATTCCTGGCACGATGCCGCCTGAGCTGGCACCGCTGAGCATTCCACTTAAAGCGGGTTTGGAAGCCGCGACCGGAGAAAAACTTTTGAAGAGATTCTGTACTGGGGATAAGACGGATGTTTTGGCGGTGTTAAATACCTGTTTGAGACCGGGTAATTGACCTGATTTCAACGCACCCGACAGCATTTTTCCCGCATTATCAGCAAGATTGCCTCGCATCTCCTGTACGACAGAGCGAGCGCCTGTTTTGAGCTGTGACAACATGCCTTTCACGCCATGCTGTTGTATGCCATTGATTAAGGTGTGAGTGAATCCACCCAGAGCGGGATTGATGTTGGACACCAGGTTGACAGCCGCCTTTTGCAAGGTGCTTTTGAGATGTGATGATAAGTTTTGTGTGGCGTTTTGAGCATCGAATTGAAAGTTTTGCGCCATTTCGCCCATCGCTAAGCCCACGTTGGGATGTTGCTGCATGAAACCACCGACAGCCGATGTCCCAGCGCTCCAAAGCTTTGAAGCCCCGCCTTTGATAGCTGAACCGATTTTACCCACCAAGCCGCCTAAGAAAAAACCTTGCGGCATGGGGGCTTCCCCACGACGAATACGTTCAAAATAGTCCACACCAAACTGACGCACGATGGGTGCTGGGATGATGAACTCATTATTCGACAACAGGGCAGGGATGCTATCTGAGCTATCGGAGCCTGGCCCTTTAACCGGTCCACCCGTGGAAAAACGCGCGGGACTGTTGATGCCCGCTAAGTCATCTCCCACACCGAACCAATCCATGACGTTGCCCGTCACGTCTCGGCGCTGATGATTCACATGGCTTACCGCATTGCTGGCGGCTGAAGTGACTTTTTTAGCGATGTCGGCAGGATGAGGCATCATGTCCATAATGGCATCACGGATTTGTCCCGCCATGCTTTTGATGCCGTCGCCGAGCTTAGTCATCAAATCAATGCCGAGTTGTCCCCAGTCTATGCCTGCAAACCATTCGGTCACTTGGGTAAACACATTTTGCATGGACTCAAGTAGCACCGAAGCGGCATTGAAAATACCGTCGGCAATGGTTTTGATAATGGAAAAACCATTTTGATCGAGTTGAGAGAAGGGCCCTTCTTTCGCTGGGCTAAATGGCAATAAGTTCCGAACTAAAGTAAAAACAGAGGCGACCGCATCATATAAAAACGTACCAACTGCCATCACGCCTTTGCCAATAGTACGAATGATGGCCATGCCGACACCCGCCCAATCACCTTGCATGATGCTGTTAAAAGCTTCGGTAAAACCGTCTTTGATGATGACGGCTATATTTCCAATCAACGCATAAGTAGCGCTGACTAAATCACCTAATCCGGGAATAAAGCTATTTAACCATTCGACATACTGCTGAAAAATGGCTTTTGCTTTGTCCCATAAACCCGACCACCAGGCCACGATGACATCCCAGTTTTTATATACCAGGTAAGCCGCAGCGCCCAGTGCTATCACGCCCATGATGATAGCGCCCACAGGATTGGTCATGGCTGCAATCCGAATCGCTGCGAAGGTTTTCAGCAACAAGCCTTTAGCAAACACAATGGCGCTGGCAAACTTGCCATACATGATGGTGCTGACAAATAACAAACCACGAGCCAGGTGTCCGACCACGGGAATACGCATGAGCAAAGCCCAAGTCGCACGCCCCGTGGTTAATGCTGCTGCACGAATTTTCATTAAAGCCGCTGTCATGACCGGTGCCAATCGTGCCGAAGCCGCCGCTGCTGTGGCATTGATTTGCATCCGCAGCGCTGTCCAAGCCGTCAAGCTCATGGCTTTAAATTTTTGCCACAGTGTGAGCTGCCCTTCAACACAGTCTTTTCCCGCACTACACGCGGTTCCCACGCCTGCCATAAAACCGCCTAGCGTTTTTAACCCCGGCAAGCGTTGCATGATCATGCCTATGCGTTTCATTTTGCTGGCACACTGATAGGCCGGATCACACATTGCGCCTTTGATGGCGCTGCGGATTTTCCACACCACACCGCCTAGCATGACCCCTGCAACAATGGCTAATTTTTTGAAATTATCCTGGGCTCCATCACTTAAGCCTTGCCACCACAGTGTTAAATCACCTGCCATCGCAATCATTTTGTAAAAAGTATTGCGAATACTGTTATAGCTGGCTGCCACAACATGACTCAGCGTGTCCCAAAAATTGAACACGACATAAGTGCCTCCGCCCAATAAACCCAACATCTTCAGGAGGTCTTTAATCGCGTTACCCGTCATACTCAGCACTAATAAAATAGCTTGGAATTTTTGTAGTTTAGGCAAGGGCGTGCGCAGTAATTTGAACAAGGAAAACACAGGGAAAATAATGCTCAGCACCATCGGCGCATAGGTTTTCAATGCGCTAAAAAGATGCTGAAATCCTGCTTGTACGCTTTGTATAGCGTTTTGGAGGCCGGATGGTAGTGCTAAAGATGCCCAAAAGGTGTGGGCTTGAGCGGCAGCGTTACCGATAAATGTGCCGATGTATTGGAAAGGTTTCGCCAGTGTAGAAAAATAATAACCAGCGGCTTGAGAAACGATGGAGGCTACGCGCTCAATATGATGCCAACCGGGAATATGCTCAGATAAAAAATGGCGCCATTGCTGTGCCCAATCGCCTAAGCGGTCGCGGTTTTCCCAAAAAATGCTGCCGATGGTGACTAAAGCGCCTAACAAGCCTGTGGCTTTCCAACCGCCTAAGCGCATGAACCGTTCATATAACACGGTGACGGCTTTACTCAGTTGGCTAAACAGGGTTTTAATCTGTTGTCCGCCCAAGGCTTTAGGATTTAAGAAAACATCTGTCCAGAGTGTGCTAATGGATTTGAGATGCAGTCTGGATTTATTCGCCCATTGCCCGAAAATATCTTGAATGCTTCCAGGGTTTTTCAGGCTTTTCCAAATAGCCTGAAACAAACCCGTGATGATTCGACTGCCTGCAACGGCTGATAATTGCATGGCGTGAATCGTCATAAACCATGAGGTGATCAACATTTTACCCAGCGAGCCACCTATGCTGGCGTAGTTCATCACGAAACGTTTCGTAAAGGCTAGAAACCCCTGAAACCCCGCCTTGACACCTTCCCAAGAAAAGGCGAAACGTAGGCTATTTTGTGCTTGAGTGGCGAAATGTATGATTTTTTGTTTCAGCAAAGACAAGTCTAAATCTTGAAACTGTACAAAACGTTGTTTTAGCGCCTCCATCCCCGTTTTCAGCGTGGTCACAGTGACTAATAAAAAGCTCCAATCACCACTGAATGCACCGCTGATCGCTTCACTGATAATAAATAGGCTATCGCGTACAGGCATCGTCATATCCAGCACACTTTGCAAGCCTGATAACATCCCCATGACACCCAGGGTTTCCCAAGGCTGGCTGACAATCCTTTGGCGCATGGATTCCATCGCCTGCATAATATGGCTAATGAGGGTCTGCACATCGGTGACGATAGCGCCGCTACGAATATATGCCCAGCCGTCTTTAATCCCCTGAACAGATTTGCTTGCAACGTTTTTCATGGCCTGATACAGGCTGTCTGCTTGGCTGATAACGCCAGAGACTAAAGTGTCGACTAATCGTTGTCCTGATACATCGAGATCAGAGAGCGGGCCTTCTTTTGCGGGACTAAATGGCAACAGGTTTCGCACCCGTTGCAATACCCAACGCATGGCGTTATATAACGCCAATCCAGCGTTTTTTACACCGGAGGCTAGGGTTTGCACGATTTGATTATTGCGCAAACCTTGAATAAAAATACCTAGGCTTTGCGTCACATAACGAATGCTATCGGTCAGCATTGAGCCAATGGCTTGACCTGCCATCGCCCCCATCGCAGAGAATTCTTGCAACTCAGTTGTGGTAAAACTGATGTGCTCTCCAAATCCTGAAAACAATCCTAAAATAGGTGCAAATAGTTCTGCTAAAGGTGCCAAAGCGCCACTAAAGGTGTCCCAAAAACTGCTAAAAAATGCGGTGAGTGGTTGCCAGTATTGATAAATTTTAAATCCCGCATAAGCAATACCCGCCAATGCCACACCGATAGGTGAAGCCACTAAAGCCGCCAAGGTCAAATTGAAACCAGCGATTAAAGTGTTGGCTATCCAAACAAATTTGCCCACCGCTGCAAATGACAGCAAAAAAGCAGACACGGCAGCCGCGCCTAGCATGATGTTTTTAGCCAATACAGGATGACGTTGAATCCACCCATCAATGGCCTGCACTAAAGGCGTGATGTGATCTTTTAACAACGTGGTGAGCACAGGCAATAAGAAGCTGCCTAGCGTGATTTGCACTGATTCCCAAGCGCTGCTGAGTTCAGTGATTTTGCCCGCCAAGTTGTTACCCATCGTCTCTGCAACACGAGCCGCTGTGCCTTCAACGGATTCAAAACCTTTGAGGTAAGCATCCAATCCTTTGTTGCCCGCTTGGGTAATCAGTTCCCCCATGCCTGTAGCCGCTTCTAAACCGGAAATAGCTGCAAAGGCCGCAATTTTGTCAGCACTACCCATTTTTAAGCGCTCCATTGCAGCCGCAACATCTTTGAAAATGTCGGGAACAGAGCGTAAATTGCCCGCAGCATCTTTAGTTACCACACCCAGACGTTCTAACGCTTCCATTGCAGGTTTAGGGGGGGCGGCTAAACGACTAATAATAGCTCGCATCGCCGTTCCAGATTGGCTGGCCTTGATGCCAACATTAGCCATCAATCCAGCCATGGCCGCCGTTTGCTCCAAGCTCATGCCCGCCGTGCGAGCCACGGGAGCCACGTACTTCATCGTCTCTGACAGCATCTGTAAATCAGTATTGGCAGAGGTAAAGGTGTGTGTCAGCACATCTCCCACTCGCCCCATCTGATTCGCGGCATCAGCGCCAAAAAAACCAGAACTAATATCTGACGCGATGTCAGCCGTGATGGCTAAATCCCTTCCTGCTGCTTTGGCTAGATTTAACATGCCCGGCATAGCCGCGATAATTTGATGGGTTTTAAAGCCCGCCATCCCCAGATATTCCATACCCTGAGCGGCTTGTGTGGCAGAAAAAGAAGTGGTCGCCCCTAAATGTCTCGCTGTTTCGATGAGGCGAGTGATTTCTTCATCGTTAGCACGGGTGATGGCCTTAACCGTGGACATTTGCTTTTCAAAGGCTATCGCCGTGGCTATGGGCGATTTTAATGCGCGTGCGATGCCATGACCGTATTCCGAAACATTCAACATGGCATCACGGAAATCCGAAGAACGAATCACCGATTGATGGAATTTATCCAGACGATTTTGCAGCGAAGATACTTGCTTATTCGTGTTGCCAATGACTCTGTTAATCACATTGGTGGCATGATCAACAGCATTCAGAATAAGGTCTATGCGGGTAGCAGCAGAGGCCATGCGACTTCCTTGTCGATGCTCTGAAAAGAAGCCTGACAAGGTTTCAATTTGTCAGGGGAGGGGCTTTTAAAGGCGGGTTTTTAGTAGTATTTCGTAATATTGTTTCTGATGCTCAGTGGCGAGTTCGTGGTATTTAAATAAATCTCTAAAGGAGAGTTTTTCTATTTCAGATAGGTTCCAGTGAAGAATGAAAGCAATATCGGCAATGATGTGCTTTATTTCTTCTTCTGGATAATGCCGAAAAAACCCGCTTCTTCAATTTTTTTGGTGATATACATAAAATCACTTTGTGCGATTTTATCGATGTCTTCAGGGGGCATTTCTGCTAACAATTCCAGCATTTTCTCAGTTTGAGCTTCATTGTCTTTGATTCTTTTCAGAATCTTCATGTCTGCACGATTGGGATAACGTAAAGAAACAGATTCTAATTCAGTTCCACTTGATGTTTTAATTTTACGTTTTAAAGGCACGACTAACGTGTCTTCATCAATCACATCTTCAGGTTCTGCGATGTCAAAATCATCTGCTGTAGGTAAATCATCTTGTTGTCTTTTGTTTCTTCTGTTACGTCCGCTCATATTCCTTGTCCCAGTCTAAATGATATTGATAAAAACCTTGTTCATCACGCTTTAACAATCCTTGTTCAAGCGCTTGTCTTAAGTAAGTGGCGACTTGCTGCGCATTGTAAGTGGCATGTAAATTCATACATTCCATCACATCTTCATACGACAGCTTGCCAGGATATTCTTCTAATAGAATATCTAATAACAATTGATGCTTTGAACTACAAGCCGATGGCGTTGCGTAACGCTTCAACTTGATCAACGCCATCGATTTTTCGGATCATGTTCATGATGTCTACTTCATGAACTTCTTCACCATTTACCAGTTGGCGGTAGTAGCGCAATGCTGCTGTCCATTTCTGCTGACTTTTTTCATTTTGTTTGAAAGTGCCTTGATCGATTTCTTTAATGCTACCACGACAAATCATTTCAACAGGAATCACCGCTGAAGGGGATGAATCATCACCCAAGCCACCTTTCAAGGTGAATAAGGTATTTTTTGCATTGAAAATGCCGAACGCTTTTAGAATGAACCAATTATGTTCAGTCATGGTGCCGGAGATTTCTAATTTCTCTAAACCCATGTCCATTTCAAGTGGTGCAATCATGCCACCTGATAGATGATCATCGCCTTTCACAGACATTTTAGGCGGTGTCACTTCTTCCACACGACCTGCAAAACCTCGCCCATCAACATACAAATTGAAGGCTTTCAAGGTATAGGGCAATTGAATTTTAGCCACGGCCTTCTCCTTAGACTTCTGTCACTGAGTCATTGAATATTTCAATTAAAAATTCAGTGGTTTCTTGGCTATAGAAAGTGATCTGCTCAGCAGGGCGGTAAGCGGTGAATTTGAAATGAAAATACACTTTGCCTTGAGCGATTTGATCGGGTGTGTTGAAGTCTGGGTCTGCCCAAGCTTCACCATTGACGATAGCGCCAATGGTTTTTAAGTGGCGCAAATAATTATTAACGCCTTCCAGCACACTATCGACATAGTTTTTAGTGATGTTGCGATCCACAGCCCAGCGATGTTCTCTGGCAATGGAATCGTTGATCATGTCTGCTGTGCGGCGCACATTAAGAAACGCCCATTTGGGATCATCAGACCAAGTGCGATCCCCCCACAGTCGAAAGCCATCATCTTGGATGATCGTCCACAAGCCGTTTTTGTTCAGCAAGTTGGCGCGGGTATTGGGGTTGTTAAGCTGGAAATCGACAGAACGTGCGGGCCCTGTGATGCCGTTGATGACCGCATTTGAAGGGGACACCCAAAAGCCTTCATTGTTATCGCGTTTAGCTATCATGCCTGCCACACGCGCACTGGAGGGCTGCATCACATCCATAGCTAATTCGGTATCAAACACTTTCACCCACGGATCACCACCATAAATACGGGCGCTACCAAATTGCTCGCGGTAGTTAATGGCATCGGCATCTGTGGTATTCGGACAATCAGGAACAATAACCGCACGCAATCGTTCTGCAATGCTGACCATTTCTGACAGTACAGCGGTGTTCTGAGTAAAACCTGGGGCAATGAGGATGCGGGGTGTCACTTTGACAATGGATTGCGCAGCGAGCAGCGCTTGCATCCCGGTGTATTCATCCGTATCTGGATCAACTCCACCGATCACATTCGCCATGATGTTTGCATCACTGAGGCGCTGGCGATAAGTCACGCTATAAACAGCGCCTTCCATCGGGGCGATGTCTTGCTCATACACCACGGTGTAGATAGTGCCTTCAGCGGGTGCATTCCCCGTGGCTAACCATTTCACCTGCGGGCCTTCTTGCTGAAAGTCGATGCCTTTGCGGTAATAATCCAAGCCTATCGCAACGGTTTTAATGTTAGATACAGGCTCGTTTTCTAAGACATCGGAATCTGTTGCACCGCGCGTCACCGCTTGTGAATGCTGTTTGGATACGGTATTCCAATGCACAGCATGACCCACTTGCACAAAATCCTGGCCTTTGATGTATTCATGACCCGAATACGTGATGCTCACCAAGGTTTCGACAGGTGTTTTGCTCAACATGTCTTCTGATGTTTGACCGCGTGTCACGGATTCGTCTTCAACTAAAGTTGAGTTTTCTACGCGAACCATCACGACGAAACAGCCGATTTGATCGAAGATAGCATCCACAGCCCAAGGCAAAGTGCCTTTGGTGCCGAGCTTAGCCGCTTCAGTGCGACGGCCTGCAACCAGTACAGGGGTTTTGAGGGGAAAGATGTCTTCATCAGCATCAGAGGCGGTGCCAATAATGCCGATAATAGAAGATTCAACGGTTTGAATGGGGCGCGTGCCTTGAGTGACTTCGATCACGCGCACACCGTGTAAATATTGCTCGGAAGACATATCCTTATGTCCTTTGCGTTAGAGTGGCTTTATACCGATTTTGCCGCTGGTTCTGTTTCCGGTGCTGATGTTTTATCAGGCACCTTGGCAGTTTTAGGTGTGTCCGCTTTCGGCTTGCTCGATTTTGCGGCTGTTGATTTAGCGGTAGTCGGCACAGGCTTTTCAACCTGAACAGTGCGCCCCTTCAAAAGCCTTGGGTCAACGCGAGCACCTTTGCGCAAACGTCGTCCATCACCTAAATCAACATCACTTGGTAAAGTGATTTTATCGCTCATATCCCCGTCCTTGTGTCAATGAGGCTTTAAGAAAGACTAAAACCTACATACACGCCATCGGTGTAATTAAAGGTTTTGGTTTCGACCGTTTCATCATTCATCGCAACGGTTTCAGTATTCACTGTGCCGTTTGGGTGATAGGTATAACGGGTTTCACGAGCGGCACCATTGGCCAGTGTTTCAGTCACGCTATTAATCGTGCCATTGGCATTTGGAGTCACGGTGGTGGCGACCACATGTTGTTGCGTCACGCTCTGTAAAGCTGCATCGACCTCGGCTACTTTGGCATCCAGAGTCGTTGCAATGTTCTGCACCACGGCGTTTTCTTCAATCGCAGCAATGGCAGCATCGGCTTGTGCGAGCTTGCCATCCACCTCAGCGATTTTTCCATCCAAGGTGTCGTTGATGTTTTGCACGATGGCGGGTTCTTCGAGCGCTGTCAGTGCGGCTTGAGCATCCTGCTCAAACTGCTCAATTTTTAAATCTTTGGCAGCTTCAAATTCAGCTTTTTTAGCTAACTCCATATTGTCAAACGCAGTCAACTTAACTTGTGTATCCGTGTCGAATTGCGCTAAACGCTCATCTAATCCCACTACGTTTTGACGAAATTCTTCAGCTAATGCTTCAGAGGCTTGAGTCAGGTCGCTGACGGCGGATTCTAATGTCATGTGGACTCCTTTACGCGGCTATGGCTTTTTCCAAAGCATGTACCCGCATTTCCATGCGCATCCCACGCAGTATTTCTTTGATTTGCGCTGTCGCCATTTGGGTCAATTCCTCAGCCAATTGCAGATGCGAGGGGTCTACCATCACATTGACCGTGACTGAATCCGGTGGCAGCGCTTTTAGCACCAAATCAAAGGCAAGACTCAGATCAGTAGAGGATGATTTCCAGGCAAGCGCTTCATCCTCACTTGCCCAAATCGCTAACAAGGTGCCGTCTTCCAGATAAAAGCCGAGTTCATTCACCCAGTAGGTCGCGTCGTTATTGTCGGCTAGAGCGACTACATGAATCTGGTGGCTCTGAACTCGTGCGCCTTCAGCGATGGGTACCCGTTGCTGTTCTGCTCGCAACCCTGTAGCGGTTTGATCCGGTGTCCATTGCACATCCCCTAATGCGATATGGGAAATGACAGCCTGCACACCATCGTTATGGGTGTTAAAAACCGCCTGTAATCCCGCGTCGGTGATGATGGGGGTAATGGCTTCAGACATTAGGCGATGCTCTGTCCACTGAGCAGCGTATCTTTCTGCTCTTCAGTGATGAGGTTTTCCGTCACCAGCATTCCTAAGCCCATTTGGGTATCAGGATCACTGAGCGATACATCGCCTAAATGGGCATGATCCCAAAACACTTTGACAGCAGGTGTGGTGTTACAGGCCGCTTGGATTTCAATCAACTTGGGCATACCAAACAACTTACGAAAACCCCGAATACTGAACACATCTTGCACAGGTGCAGAGGTTTCTAAAGGCGATGCATCACTAAACGTGTTGGATACCGGGTCGTACATTTGCCCGATAGTGGGGGTGTCTACCGCCCAGTCATCGACATCAATACAATACTCATTGGGTGCTTCATCAAAAGGCAGTTCTCGGACTGCCAGTACACGCCCATCAGGGTCTAGTTCAGCAAATTTTTTTGACATCTTAGTGGCCTAAATCGTTGTAGGGTTTAACCGAAAATAAATAACACGCCGTTGCCGCCTGCGGTAACACCCGCCGGATCATCACCAGAACGAACTCCGCGCCCCCCGCTTCCATATGAAAACGTTTCATTAAGCCCGTAACCGTTTGGACTCCAATTATCTGCGTTACGATAACTAGAGTTACCGTTACGCAGTAACACCGAGCCAAACGCGGTATTGCTGCCTGCATTTAACGTTTCATTTGCACTAGGTGCTCCGCCCGCCCCAATCACCACAGGAATATTGCTATTGGGTGCAACAACCGCAGGTAAAAAAGAGAGGTAGGCGCTTGCAAAACCGTGCGCATACATGTTAATGAGCTGAACACCACCGCCTTGACCACCCGCACAACCAAACAGAAACACAAAATCAACACCAGTAGGCACTGTAAATGTGCCTGAACTGGTAAAGGTAGTCAGATGTTGCAATCCACTGCCACCGCCCATTGCGCCTTCAATAGTATTCAGCTTGGTGGTGTGTTGTCCTAATACGGTTTCCAGCGTATCCGTGTACGCCTTCACCTGATTCACATCGGTGGCAACACCATCAACTTTAGTGTCAACACCGCCCATTAAAGTTTGCAGCGCTTGAACTAAAGCTTTTTGACTGACGAGTTCTGTGTGAGTGACGGGATCAAAAGGCATTTAATATATCCTTATAAAACGATAGATAATTGGAGACGTTGGCATCCTGCCGATGCCACATTTAGAGCTAAGGATGCCCTAGCAGACGCTTGTTTTTGCCCCAGCATTTGACAGGTTTTCATCATTTTGGCAGCGAGACTTGCGCCTTGTCGGATAGACACGCCCACTGGCGTTGCAATGGACTTGGCTTTAAAATCAGGCTGCACCATGCATTTAAGGCGTGCCGCATGACTTGCGCCTTGCCGAATAGATACACCTACTAGTGTTGCAATAGCTTCGGCTTTAACATCAGGCTGCACCGTGCATTTAAGGCGTGCCGCATGACTTGCGCCTTGCTGAATAGATACACCCACTGGCGTTGCAATGGCCTTGGCTTTAAAATCAGGCTGCACAGCGCATTCAAGACGTGCCGTATGACCAGCGCCAGCTTGGATGCCGATGACCGCTTGTGTCTCCGGTTTTGCCGTGTGACGTGGTATCGCTGTACGCTGGGTGCGCTGCGCATGTCCATGACCCGCAAATGCCGTTATGCTGTCCTTAAATCGAGCGCCTATATCAAACGTGTAATGCGACCGGGCGGGCTTCGTCCAATCCACTAAACGGCGAATCGAATCGTATTTTTCATGCGTAATCACCACCGGATTACTACCCGGCGTACTCCACACCCGCAAATGAAAAGTATGCACAGGTAAATCGGGCAACAACTCATAGGTCTCATGTGGTTGCCACCACTCATACAGCGTGGTGTCTGGCAGACCGGTCAACGCTAAAATGCGTTTAACCGCCCACACGGTGCCTTTTTTCTGATGCAGCTTGACCGATTCCGCAATCACATCGCGGCGCATCTGCTCAGTCCATTGGCTATCCCATTCATCCACCGAAAACTGCCAAGCCATCCAGGGCAACAAGTGCGCAGGGCAAGCTTGCGGCTGATAGAGCTTCAGGATTTCGACAGGTAAAGCGCCGATTCGCGCTTGCACCTGCTCTAAATCAAGCTCTAGCGGGGTGGCGTTGGGTGGAAGAAGAATGGACATTTTGTTTGATTAGGCTTTTGTTTCGTTAGCACGAGCACGTTCAAACATGTGATCAGGTAATTGACTTTGTACCTTCATCAAATTAACCAGCAAATCAATGCCTCGACCAATAGCTGACCAGCCAACTTTTTCAATATTTTCTTTCAATAAGCCTTCAGCATTTTTCAAATGTTCAATGACTAAATCTTTTTTCTCAGAACCCGTCAAATGAGTATCAGTAGCCACTTGCTTAATGATGGCAATGACTTCGTTAATCACTTGTTCATCAAAAATCTTAGACACCAGCATCCACAGCAATTGCTCATCCGTGTCAACGCCCATCCATTTGCGCAAAATAGATTTCACGCCTTCCCAAAATTTCTTCATTACTCATCAATCCCCATGTTATTCAAAATAAATTCATCACAATAAGCCGCTTGGTGTGATTCAATGACCAAGGTGTCGGCTGGTGAGCGTAGTTCCACTCGTTGTACGCCCGGTTGATGCAAGGCCGCGTGTAATCCAGAAACAGAGACATCATTGCCTAAACGCCAACGCTCCTGGCAATAAGCCTTGACCGCTTTATCCGCTTCAGCCAACACTGTTTCACTATCGGGCCCTGCATAAAAAAACATGTCAGCTTCTAATAGGTAGTGTTGTACCTGTGCTGCTTGCACAATCACTTCATCCGTCAACGGTCGCACTTCTTCTGCATTCAGTGTTGTTCGCACAGCATCCAGTAAATCCTCATTCGGTATACCGTCGCCTTCTGTGCTTAATACAGTCACGACCACGCGACCTGGCACTGGACTGTCCACATCAATATCCCGAACTTGACCGGAAGCACTCAAACTCCAATACACATAACTACCTGTGCTACCCGCAGTGCTAAACCCTTCTAGCGCTAACTGTGTGCGCTGACGTAAACGTACATCTGTTTCATATGTGGGTGGGATAGGTGGATACGTACCTTCGTCACCGGGTTCTAACTCCATCCTTTCAACACCAAAAAAGGCGGCTAGATGTTCTAAATCATTGCCCTGCGCATAAGCCAACATCACCCCTTTTGCCGCATCATTAATGCGTTGTCGCAGCAATAATTCGCGGTAAGCTGCGACTTCAAACACCTTATAAACAGGGTCGCTTTCAAGAATATTGGTGTACTGCGGAGCCAGACTACGAAACTGTAAGAGCATCTCAGTCAGGATGCTTTCATAATCCAAACCTTCAATGATGAAAGGAATGGGTAGTTTTTCTAATTCAATCGATGTAAAACCGCTCATGACACTCGCATTCCTGCAAATTGCACCATTGTGCCGACAGGCAAATCATCATGAATAGTTGAGGCGCTTGAGCTGGCTTCTGCCAGATAATTCACTTCAATCCAATCCTCATCATCCAACGCATAAGGCAAGGTGATTTGTGACCCGTTCTGCACTACATCGACTTTTGCCAACTTCTGTCCGTTAATGAGAACGGATACCTCTCCCATCGGTTCTCGTTTTACGGTAGCTATGCGGCCTTTTACGCGAGGCTGCTCGCCAATGATCCACAACAATTGACTCAGCGTTGAAAAATGTGACTGCATGGCCTCAACTTCCTGTGTGCTTTGCGGTCTGACTGCTTGCAAAGCACGCACATCGTCTTGGCTATAAGCGCTGGGCAATTGACTGATAAAGCCTGGTACATCAATCACCTCACCTTGCAATAAAAAGCTCACACGGCCTTGCTCATCGACTTTTTCCACATCACATTGGGTGAGTCGATAACGTGGTTCCCATTTATCCAATGCAGTGGCGATCTCATGAATCATGAAAGCAAACACCGTGGGATTCATCGGTTTATCGACCCAGCGCCAAACATGGCAACCGTATTCTCTACGCATCACCCGCGTACCAGGGCGGGTGGTAAGTAAATCAATAATGCATTGACGAAGATGCTCTAAACCACTGAGATACCCGCCTGAATAACGGCTCATGCCTATCATGCTGAGTATCCCGTTCTTACTTAAACTTTAACGAAAGTCCCCGCTACTTTATCGCCTGTTTCCGGTGCAAAGCCCAGAGTGACAGTCGTGCCGGACACGGTGTAATCGTCGGTTTCCATCAGCGCTTGACCGTTGTAAAGCACGCATAGCGTGTTAGCCACAAATGCGTTGGATACCGTGAAATCGGTATTGACACCATCCACCGCTCCGGTCAGTGCAATAGGTGTCAGTTGCAACTTGTCCAGCGATACTTTGCTGGATTCCAGCGTGTCAACACGGACTTCAACTTCATCAATCGCGTCCTGCACATTGGATGCAGTTAAGCCTGAATCGCTGTTGTCATAGCGGGTGCCTGCGGCATCACGACTGGCTAGATCAGCCGCCAATTCATCTAATGCGGCTTGGATGGTGGTAGCCGTTAAACCAGAGCCGCTGTTGTTATAGCCAATATCGGCTGCGACTAAGGTGATATTTGCACCCGTTTTGCCATTGACGATCTGTACGCCATCAACGGGAGACAGGATTTTGACCCAGTGGCTTAGAACAGTGGCATCAGTACCTTGCAGGATGAAAGTTTCATCCGTATCGGTACGAATGGCTAAATCACCTTTTTGCACGTCCAATGCGAGCATTTCAGCTTCGCTGGTGACGACACTGGTATCAATGATGGACAACGAGGGAATTTGTTCTGGCAATAATGTGCCGTCAGCTCCTAATCCCGCAAAACCATTGGCTTGGTTGCGAGTCGCCATCGTGGCGACAAATTCAGAACGTAGAGTGGAGACATCACTGATTTCTGCTTGAATAGCAGCAGTCAATAAATTGAGAGAAATGCTTTGTTCGCGGATTTGTTTGGCCGCATTAATTTTTGTTAAAGCCATGCGTAAAAAGTCCTTTTTAAGCGTAATTAAGTGAAGGCTTCCGTTTCCAATTCCACTTCTTAAGTCACTGTCATGCGGGTGACTTTGCCATCGGTATAAATATAAGTTTTGACCTGGGTCACACCGTTATAGACCACTGTTTCAGTGTTCACTGTGTTGTTGGCGTGATAGGTCAATGTATGCGTTCTGTTTTGACCATCAACGTTTTCTACGATGCTGGAAATCCTGCCATTTACGTCATAATGGATAGAAGCAGGGACTATCGCTTCATAAGCTGGAT
>JADGEH010000248.1 GCA_016744475.1 Thiotrichales bacterium
CCTTTGCTGGCCACATTTTTGGGTGCATTAGACGCGGTGGCAGCGGGGGAATGCGAGGCCGCAGGGGTGTGAGCAGCGGATTTATGGGGGGCAGAAGGAGCCACCCATTCACCATCAATGGGGCGAAACGCTAACATGCGTAACATGACCATTTCAAAACCGCCGCGTGCGTCAGGCGCTAAGGGCAAATCGCGCCGCCCTAGTAAGGCAATTTGGTAATACAACTGCACATCTTCTGGCGTGAGTGCGCTGGCTAAACGCTGCAAGATGTCGATGTCTTCTGGAAAGCTATTGGCGGTGTCTGGCACGATTTGCACTAAGGCAATATTTTGTAAAAACGCTGCCAGCGCAGCTAAGACTTGTCCAAAATCAGGATTATTTTCTGCAATATGCGCCGTATGCGACAGCAGCGCTTTAGCATCTTGTGCTGCCAGCGCTTCGAGCAATTCCACCACTGTGCCTTGTTCAATCGTGCCCAGCATAGCTCCTACTTCTTCACTGAGCAAACGCCCAGCCCCATACGCAATCGCTTGATCTAATAGACTTAAAGCATCGCGCATACTGCCGTCAGCGGCTTTGGCTAACAAGCGTAAAGCGGGTTCTTGGTATTCAATGTTTTCTTGTTGGAGAATATAGGCCAGGTGATCGCTGATTTGTTCAGGAGACAAGCGCTTGAGGCTGAATTGTAAACAACGCGATAAAATCGTGGCGGGAAGTTTTTGCGGATCAGTGGTGGCGAATAAGAATTTGACATGCTCTGGCGGTTCTTCCAGCGTTTTCAGCAGCGCATTAAAACTGCTTACCGATAGCATGTGAACTTCATCGATCAAATAAACCTTAAAGCGCCCTCGTGTCGGCGCAAAGGGCACGTTTTCTAGCAAATCGCGAGTGTCTTCAATGCGCGTGCGAGAAGCGGCATCGACCTCAATTAAATCAACAAAACGTCCGCTATCGACTTCCTGACAAGCGCTGCAAGTGCCGCAAGGATGCGCACTCACGCCATGCGTTTCACAATTTAAGGATTTAGCGAAAATGCGGGCAATGGTGGTTTTGCCAACGCCGCGAGTACCGGTAAATAAATAAGCATGATGTAAGCGTTGGCTATCGAGCGCATTGATTAAGACGCGCTGAACATGGGATTGCCCCACCATTTCGGGGAAACTGTGTGGACGCCATTTACGGGCGAGAACCTGATAGTCCATAGCGATGAGAGGGCCTGAAAAAGGCTAAGAAAAGAAGATGGTGGCGGTTTGCCAGCCACACCCCGGCACACGACTCCACTGCTGCTGCTGCTTCCTTCCGGACCTGACAGGATTCACAGCTTCACGTTGCGGGGGGACCGACAAACCACCATAAAACTGGCGGAGAGAGAGGGATTCGAACCCTCGGTACGCTATTAACGTACACACACTTTCCAGGCGTGCTCTTTCGACCACTCAGACACCTCTCCAAGTTGATTTCACATACCTGAAAAATCAAAGCAGGCGAGTATATCAACAAGCTTTGCCGAAAGCCAATAGGAATTTAGTCTAAGAGCCTATACGAAAATGGGATAATCGGCTGCAAACCCGCCCTTTTGGTCAGGTTTCCCGCTTTTTATCAACAAATAGCCCGCTATTCGCCTTAAAAAACCGAAAAACCTGCCTCAAAAGGGCGAATTTTCGCTTCGATCCCCCAT
>JADGEH010000051.1 GCA_016744475.1 Thiotrichales bacterium
GAATGGGATAGTGTGCTATCCATGGTTGGAAAAGAATATGTTGTTAACTTTAGTTGAGAAATATATGGTTAGTTACTTATGTAACTATGGGGCAGTTGCGGCTTAAAACTGCCCGAACCATTGCTATCAATCATTTAAGGAGAGAATTGATGCCAATAAGACACATTATTAATAAATACAGCGGCAGGTGTGGGCTGCTGCTAGGGCTGCTGGGTGCGTTGCCGCTGGCGGTGCAGGTGCAGGCGGGGGATGAGCTGTACAGTGTGCCGTCGCCGGAGCGGTTGGTGGGGCATACTGATTATGTCAAAGCTGTCGCCTTCTCTCCTGACGGTCGCACTGTGGCGTCGGGCAGTTTTGATAACACTCTCAAACTCTGGGACGTGACCAGCGGCGCAGTAGTGCGCACCCTTAGCGGGCATACTGCGGGTGTCGAAGTCGTCGCCTTCTCTCCTGACGGGCACATCCTGGTGTCGGGCAGTTTTGATAAAACTCTCAAACTCTGGGACGTAGCTAGCGGCACAGCACTGCGCACCCTCAGCGGGCATACAGGTTCGGTTAACGCCGTCGCCTTCTCTCCCGACGGTCGCACGCTGGTGTCGGGCAGTGGGGATGGCACCCTCAAACTCTGGGATGTCATCAACGGCACAGCACTGCGCAACCTCAGTGGGCATACGGGTTGGATCAAGGCCGTTGCCTTCTCCCCCGACGGTCGCACTGTGGTGTCAGGCAGTTTTGATAACACTCTAAAACTGTGGGACGTGGCCAGCGGCACTGAACTGCGCACCCTCAGCGGACACACGAGTTGGGTCAACGCCGTCGCCTTCTCCCCTGACGGTCGCACTTTGATGTCGGGTAGTGGGGATAACACTCTCAAACTGTGGGATGTGGCCA
The DNA here is from genome assembly GCA_016744475.1 of Thiotrichales bacterium. Taxonomy (GTDB): domain Bacteria; phylum Pseudomonadota; class Gammaproteobacteria; order Beggiatoales; family Beggiatoaceae; genus BB31. Next base: position 892 of record JADGEH010000051.1, read on the forward strand.
GTGGCACAGTAGTGCGCACCCTCAGCGACCCTGTTGATTGGGTTCACGTCGTTGCCTTCTCCCTCGACGGTCGCACTCTGGTGTCGGATAGTGGGGGAGACACCTTCAAACTGTGGGACATGACCAGCGGTACAGAACTGAGTACCCTCAGCGAGAGAACCAATAGTGTCACCACTGTCGCCCTCTCCCTTGATAGTCGCACCTTGGTGTCGGGTAGTTGGGATAACACTCTCAAACTGTGGGATGTAGCCAGCGGCAGTGAGTGGCAGAGTTTGGGCTACAAGCACAGCATAGAGGTGATGGCGTTGTCGCCCGACGGTCGCACTTTAGTGTCAGGCAGTAACGATAAAACCCTCAAACTCTGGGACGTAGCCAGCGGCACGGCACTGCGTACTCTCAGCGGGCATACTCATTATGTCTCCGCCGTCGCTTTTTCCCCCGACGGGCGCACTGTGGTGTCAGGAGAAGATTGTTCTTTAGCTAGAGATTGCACCCTCATACTCTGGGACGTGGCCAGCGGCACAGCACTGCTCACCCTCAGCGTGAATGACATCAACGCCGTCGCCTTTTCCCCCGACGGGCGCACCCTGGTGTCGGGTGGTTATAAGACATTCACTTTTTGGGACGTAGCCAGCGGCACGGCACTGCGCACCCTCAGCGGGCATATTGGCGCTGTCAACGCTGTCGCCTACTCCCCCGATGGGCGCACCCTAGTGTCGGGCAGTGAGGATAACACTCTCAAACTGTGGGACGTGGCCAGCGGCACAACACTGCGCACCCTCAGTGGGCATGCCCAGTACGTCAACGCCGTCGCCTTCTCCCCCGACGGTCGTACCCTAGTGTCGGGCAGTTCTGATAACACACTCAAACTCTGGGACGTCACCAGCGACACAGCACTGCGCACTTTCAGAGGACATACCTATGCTATCAATGCTGTCGCCTTCTCTCCCGACGGTCGCACTCTGGTATCGGGCAGTTGGCAAACTTTCAAACTCTGGGACGTGGACAGTGGCACGGAATTACGCACCCTCAGCGGGCACACCGATGAGGTCAACGCCGTCGCCTTCTCCCCTGACGGGCGACGCATTTATTCTGGCAGTCATGACCGCACTATCAAAGTCTGGGATTCCGGCTTGGTCGAAACTCTCCCCTTAAGCTTGCCAGCAGACATGAGCTTAAACATCGGCGACAGCCACACCATCACGCCCTTAAGTGGACAAGCGGTGAGTTGGAGTTCAGACAATATCCCCATTGCCAGCGTCAGCGACAGCGGTGTAGTGACAGCACTAAGCGCGGGGATAGCGACGATCAACGCCTTTGATGCGGGAGGCTTGCCTGCCAGCATCAAGGTGACGGTCAATCAGCCGGGTTTTGGCAAAGCCTTCATCATTGCGGGCGGCGGTGCTCATGAAGGCAACACTTTGTTCCCGTATTCTGACGAATCAGCGCGGCGCTTTTATACCTTATTGAAAAATCGTGGCTTTACGGATGAGGATATAGTTTATTTCACGCCTATGACCTGGCAGGATTTGGATGGTGACGGGGCGAATGATAATGCCGCTGGGCAACTGGTGGATTATCAGTTGATAGACCCACTCAATGAGTTGAATCACGCGATGGATGCCATCGCAGGCGGCTTTTTACCCGGTCAGCAGTTTGTGTTTTATATCCATTCGCACGGTTTTGCTGACCCTGCCGCTGTGCAACTGGGACGCGCCTCGGACATCAATGGCACACAATTGCGCACCTTGCTGGATAAACTGCCTGATACGGTGCAGCAGGTGTTGATTTTAGATACCTGCTATTCCGGCGGATTTTTGGCAGAGTTAAAAGATTCAGGACGGCAACGGGTGCTACTCACCAGTGCCGATGCTATCTCCCCCGCTTGGAACACCCGTCAAGAGAGCTTCTCCGATAGCTTTATCAGCGCCTCATTGCGTGGCATGAATGTGCTGGAAGCCTATACCCGCGCCGAGCAAGTGATTCGTCGTAACAGCCACCAATTCGATAACCAACAACCGCAGTTAGATGATGATGGTGATGGCTTTTACACCACCCGCGAAGGGAGTGTTGCGAAAAACCTCTGGCTCGGACGCACGGGCGTATCCGCCAACCCACCGCCCGACATCACAGCGGTGCATCCGGTGCTTCAAGCCGACAGCGACGGCGCATTACTATGGGTGAACACCTACCCGACAGGCGACGACCGCATCCGCACAGTACGCGCTCGCTTGATGCAGCCAACGGGCTATGAGTCGGCGTTGTATCAAGGCGCAGCCACGGTGTTTACCGCCAACGAAGCCTTGTTAAGCTATAACTCACAAAGCCAACGCTACGAAGTTCAACACCAACACTTCCCAAACACGGGCACTTGGCGTGTGGCTTATCAAGCTCAAGACCTACAAGGACTGTGGTCTGACATCGCCATCGGTGAAGTGCAGGTGAATAATGCTGTCACCCCGCCGCCCAGCGAGCACTTAAGCATCACTGCGGGATTCAACCAAAGCCGCTACCACATCGGCGAGCGTTTGGTGTTTAGCCTCGATACCGCCCAAGGCGACCGTGGCTTGCATGACCTTTACGTTGCACTCATTTTCCCCGATGGCAATTTCTACACCTTCGGCTTCCCGTTGAACATGAGCTTTCCCAATACCATCGTGCCGTATCAAAGCCAACTTAACCTGCAAGATGCGCAAAATTTTGTGATTTTGGATGCCGCCTTGCCCAAAGGCTTAGCGACGGGGGATTATCAAGGTTGCGGCATCATCGCCCCGGCAGGCAGTGACCCGTGGGATACGACGCTGTGGGAAGCTATGCATTGCGCAGGATTTGAGTTGGAATAGTAGCCCAGTAGGTCGGGTGAGCGATAGCGTAACCCGACATTTCCCCTGCGGCGGATACGATGTGATGGTGGCGAATATAGCCCTCATGGTGGAATACGGCGCGATACATTTCATCTTTTCAACAGAGCATCCGTCGCGCCTATTCCACCCTACATTAGACTTGTTGCAAGAGGTAGGCATCGTAGCGAAAAGGTGTGGTTTTGAGGCGGTTTTTTCGGTTTTTTGAGGCGAATAGCGGGTTATTGGTTGAGAAAAAGCGGAAAAACAGGCCAAAATTCACGCCTTTGCAGTCGATGAATCCCCCTTGCAGCAAGTCTATTACCAAAAAGCATAAAAAAACCCTGACAGGTTTTACCTGTCAGGGTTTTTTTATTGAATGAATGACAAATTAGCCTTTGTTAGCGCGATTATCAATCAAGTCATTGACGACAGAAGGATCAGCTAAGGTGGAAGTATCGCCTAACGCTCCGGTTTCATTGGCAGCGATTTTACGCAAAATGCGGCGCATGATTTTGCCAGAACGGGTTTTGGGTAAACCCGGTGACCATTGGATCACGTCAGGGCTGGCAATCGGGCCGATTTCTGCACGCACCAGTTTCACCAGGTCTTTTTTCAGCTCATCAGTGGGTTCAATACCCGCCATTAAGGTCACGTAAGCGTAGATGCCTTGGCCTTTAATGTCATGTGGATAGCCCACTACAGCGGCTTCAGCGACTTTTTCGTGCAGCACTAATGCGGATTCCACTTCGGCGGTGCCCATGCGATGACCGGATACGTTGATCACGTCATCGACACGTCCGGTAATCCAGTAGTAACCATCTTCGTCACGACGCGCACCGTCGCCACTGAAATAGTAGCCAGGATAGGTGCTGAAGTAGGTTTGATAGAAACGGTCGTGATCGCCGTACAGAGTACGCATTTGTGAAGGCCAAGGACGAGTGATGACGAGATTGCCTTCGGCAGGGTTGCCTTCGACGATATTGCCTTCGTTGTCCACTAATGCAGGCACAACGCCGAAGAAGGGGCGGGTGGCGGAACCGGGTTTGAGCTTGGTGGCACCTGCCAGCGGGGTGATTAAAATGCCGCCAGTTTCGGTTTGCCACCAGGTATCAACAATCGGGCAATTTTCTTTGCCGACCACATGGTAATACCATTCCCACGCTTCGGGGTTAATCGGCTCGCCGACGCTGCCGAGTAAACGTAAGCTGCTTAAGTCGTATTTATTGACAAATTCATCCCCTTGTCCCATTAACGAACGAATCGCTGTGGGGGCGGTGTAGAAGATGTTGACTTTGTGTTTTTCACACACCTGCCAGAAACGGCCTGCGTCTGGATACGTGGGCACGCCTTCAAACATGAGCGTGATCGCGCCGTTACCTAAAGGCCCGTAAACAATGTAGCTGTGGCCTGTGACCCAACCGACATCAGCAGTACACCAGTACACATCGCCATCGTGATAATCAAACACGTATTTGTGGGTCATGGCACTGTACAGCGCGTAACCGCCGGTGCTGTGCAATACGCCTTTGGGTTTGCCGGTAGAGCCAGAGGTGTACAGAATGAATAAGGGGTCTTCTGCATCCATTTCTTCAGCCGGACAATCAGTAGACATGGCGGCAATCGCTTCGCCATATTTCACGTCGCGGCCTGCGGTCCAAGCCACGTCGCCACCGGTGCGTTCTACCACAAACACGGTATGCACGTCAGGGCAGGATTCTAGGGCTTTATCGACATTGGGTTTCAAAGCGACTTTGCGGCTGCCACGTAAACCTTGGTCAGCGGTAATCACCACTTTGCAATTAGAATCCAAAATGCGATCTTTTAAGGCATCGGGGGAGAAACCACCAAACACGATGGAATGCACCGCGCCCACACGCGCACACGACAACATGGCGACAGCGGCTTCAGGAATCATGGGCATGTAAATGCACACACGATCCCCTTTTTTCACACCTTTGTCTTTCAGGGCATTAGAAAAACGACACACTTCTTCGTGCAGGGCGTTGTAGGTGATGTGCTTGGATTCACCAGGATCATCGCCTTCCCAAATAATCGCGGTTTGGTCGCCACGAGTCTCCAGATGACGGTCTAGGCAGTTGTAAGAAATATTTAACTTACCGCCTTCAAACCAGCGAATATCGGCTTTGTTGTAATCCCACTCCCACACCTTGTCCCATTTTTTGAACCAAGTGACGAATTCATCCGCCTGTTCAGCCCAAAAACCTTCGGGATCATCAACTGAACGTTGGTACATGGCTTGATATTTTGCATCATCAATATGCGCATGGGAGGCCACGGCGGCGGGGACATCATAAACTTTGCTGTCAGACATAAGAGCTCCTCTCTTTCCTGGATGAATAAAATTGCTTTTATCAATACGATGGTGTGATGAATCAGCTGTTTGTGAGAGATACACCGCTTTAAGCGCAGTGATGCCTCAGTTAAAACCAATTAAAACTAAGGTTATTATTTGTCAAGTTCTAAACTCACCAGCGGTTTAGTGTTTCACAGCGGTTTTTTCAAGGCAAGTTAGACTACCCCTTAAATTCTTTAATACTGATTATTGATTCAGTGATGGTTGAGTCATTGAAAGTGCAAGTTGAGCCTTTATCAAGCCCCCCTCTTTGGCTAGATTTATGTCAAAATTAAGAGCCTATATGAAGATGGGGAATCGAAGCGAAAATTCGCTATTTTGAGGCAGGTTTTTCGGTTTTTTAAGGCGAATAGTAGGCTATTTTTTGATAAAAAGCGGAAAACCTGACCAAAAGGGCGGATTTGCAGCCGATTATCCCGTTTTCGTATAGGCTCTAAGCACTTGATGTGACGCAAAGGTGCTTTTCCGCAGTGGGTGCTTGATTCTCGGACAGACACCTAGCGAACAATTTTGCAGCAAACCATTGGTATAACATGAGGTTGGCATGACACAGACCCTTTCTGAACAAACGCAGGACGCTTTAGAACTGATCAAACGTGGTTCTGAAGAAATCTTACTAGAAGATGATTTAATTAAACAATTGGATACTGGCAAGCCTTTGCGCATCAAAGCGGGTTTTGACCCGACCGCACCGGATTTGCATCTGGGACATACCGTGCTGTTGAATAAGCTGAAGCAATTCCAGGATTTAGGCCATCATATTTTATTTTTAATCGGTGATTTCACCGGGTTAATAGGCGATCCCACGGGGAAAAACGTCACCCGTAAACCCTTAACCCGTGAACAAGTCGCAGAAAATGCTAAAACTTACCAAGAACAAGTCGGCAAAATCATTGATCTGGACAAAACCGAGATTTGTTTTAACTCCACCTGGATGAATGACTTGGGTTCTGCGGGGATGATTCAATTAGCGGCGCAGCACACGGTAGCGCGAATGCTAGAACGGGATGATTTTCACAAACGTTACACGGGCGGACAACCGATTGCGATTCACGAATTTCTCTACCCCTTGGTGCAAGGCTATGATTCTGTGGCGTTAAAAGCGGATGTTGAATTGGGCGGCACGGATCAAAAATTTAATTTATTAGTCGGGCGTGAATTACAAAAAAACGCCGGACAAACCCCGCAAACCATTTTGACCATGCCCTTATTAGAAGGCACGGACGGCGTGAATAAAATGTCTAAATCTTTGGGCAATAGTATCGGCATTAACGAAGCGCCCAATGAAATGTTTGGCAAATTAATGTCGATTTCTGACGACATGATGTGGCGTTATTTAGAATTGCTTAGTTTCCGTTCAATGAAAGATATTAATGCCTTAAAACAAGCGGTTAAAGACGGCAAAAACCCGCGTGATGTGAAAGTGGATTTAGCTCAAGAACTCATTACTCGTTTCCACAATCAAGCCAGTGCAGAAAAAGCCTATGAAGATTTTGTGGCGCGTTTTCAGAAAGGACAAATCCCCGATGAAATGCCAGAAGTAGCGCTGCCTGCCAATGATGAAGGTGTGTTACCCATTGCCAATGTGTTGAAAGCCGCAGGGTTGGTGAGCAGCACGTCTGATGCGATGCGCATGTTAAAACAAGGTGCTGTGAAAATTGACGGCGAAAAAGTAGACAGCAAAGACACCAAAATAGCCCAAGGTACCACCCATGTGTTTCAGGTCGGCAAACGTAAATTTGCTCGTGTGAGTGTTGAATAACCGCGCTTCCCGCCCGTGTTAAAGCTTAACCATGTCAGCCTGCAAATTCAGCAACGCCTGGTGCTGGACACCCTGCAATGCGAATTTGCCGCAGGGCAATGGCATGTATTGTTGGGTCCTAATGGTGCGGGAAAAACCAGTGTTTTGCGGGTCTTAGCGGGGTTAATCCAGCCCACTCAGGGCGAAGTATTACTCCACGACAAGCCTTTGCAAAGCTACAGTCGCCGCGAGCTGGCACAGCAGATCAGCTATCTCCCCCAACAGCTTTCCATGGATTTCGCTTTCACCGTGCGCGAATTAGTCGCGCAAGGGCGTTATCCTCATCTGAACCGCTGGACGGCCTTAAGCACGGCAGATCAAGCACAGATTGATGCCGCTTTGCACATGACGGATACCGAACATCTAGCGCAACGTTGGGTGACGCAATTATCCGGCGGAGAACGTCAGCGCGTATTATTGGCGCGGTGTTTATGCAGCCAAAGCCCGATTGTTTTGCTGGATGAACCCGTGGCAAATCTGGATATTCGCCATAGCCTAGAATTACTGCAACTCTGCCAGCAGCTTGTCCAACAAGGCAAAACCTTGATAATGAGCCTGCATGATATTAACCAAGCCCTCAGCTATGCCCAGCAAGCCTTGCTGTTAAAAGACGGGCGCATCGTGGCACAAGGGGCGGCACACACCGTGCTCAGTGCCGAACATATCCAGCAGGTGTTTCAAGTGCAGGCACAAGCCCTGCACGGCGGCGTTTATCCTAGGTTTGATTTTCATGTCTAATTTCCCTCCTTTCAACACCCGCGTCGCAGCAAAGATTCTCATTGCCGATGATCAACCCAGCAATTTGGAACTACTCGGCAACTGCTTACAAGATACCGGGTATCACATTTTGGTCGCAGAAGATGGGGTGAGTTGCCTGCAAATCGCCGAACAAGAGCAGCCTCATTTAATTTTGCTAGACATCATGATGCCGGAAATGGATGGTTTTGAAGTTTGCCAAACCTTAAAAGCGCAACCCCACATGGCTGACACCCCCATTATCTTCCTCACTGGCTTATCGAATATTGACAGCAAAATCAAAGGTTTTCGTTTGGGTGCAGCAGATTACATCAACAAACCCTTTCAAATAGAAGAAGTCTTAGCACGGGTCAATACCCAAGTGCATTTATGCTTAATGCGTCAACAATTAGAACAACAAAATCAATTGCTACAAGCCCAAGCCCAGCAAGCCCAATTAGCCAGCCAAGCCAAAAGCCGCTTTATGGCGATGAGCAGCCACGATTTGCGCCAGCCCTTACACGCCCTGAGCCTATTGCTAGAAACCCTGGGCAGCAAATTAGACAACCGACATTTATCCGTGTTGATTCAGCGCATTCGCCAATCCATCAACGCTTTATCCAATTTATTCAATACCTTGCTCGACATGTCACAACTCGATGCCGAAAAAATCCAAGTTCACATCGAGCCACTCGACTTAAATCAACTCGCCGACCAATTGTGTGAAGAATTTGCCGAAAAAGCGCAGGACAAAGGATTAAGTCTGCACTTTGCGGATTGCCCTCAACCCATTTACAGCGACCCCTCATTGCTTAAACGTATTTTGCAAAACCTCATCGCCAATGCCATTCGCTACACCTCGCAAGGCCAGGTCAGCATGGATTATCAAATACAAGACGAGTGCTTATTCATTCGAGTGAAAGATACGGGCGTGGGCATCGCAACAGCACAGCAGAGTTTGATTTTTGAAGAGTTTTACCGCATAGACACCGCAGGCAATGGCTTAGGCATGGGCTTAAATATCGTCAAACGTTTAGCCGATTTACTGCAACATCCTCTCAGCCTGGACACGCAAGTAGGACAAGGCAGTTGTTTTAGTCTCAGCGTGCCCTGTGCAGAAATGGGCATAGACACCGATTTTGACGACAATGCCGAGCCTTTCAGCACTGGTTTATGCGTCGGCTTGATTGATGATGATCCGGTCACGCTGGAGATCACGCAAGAATTGCTAGAAGACTGGGGATATGACGTGCTGGCGACCTCCTCGCCGCACCACTTATTAGACCATTTATCCGTGCCCAACGCCTCGCCGATTGACGTGTTGCTAACAGATTTTCAGCTGCAAGACATGAATGGATTAACCCTGATAGAGCACATCAATGCCGTGCAAAAACACCCACTAGCCGCGCTCTTTATCACCGCAGAAACCGCTTTATATGCGGTGAAAGAAATGCAAAACAGCGCTATACAAGTCTTAATCAAACCCGTCAGCCCCGAAGACTTGTTTGATGCCCTGCAAAACCTGGTCAAGGCAGAGCTTTAGTCACGCTATTGGGGACGTGCTTCAGCGCCTCTACCTCACTTTGTCATACACATCCTCGACCCGCAGCGTCACATTCACCGAAGTCAATACTAACTCTGCTTCCATCGCTTTAAATTCAGACAACAACCACTGTCCATTCGCTTGGCGTTGGTATTGTTCAATATGACAACGATCTTGAGCGACGAGCAAATATTCCTGCACGCTGGGTAATTGACGATACAGTTCAAATTTACGTCCGCGATCATAAATCTCTGAAGACTCAGATAACACTTCAACCACCAAAGCAGGATTCATCAAATTGTCTTTATGTTCATCGCTAAATTGAGGTGCTTCACAAAGAGCAACAACATCAGGATAAACATAATCGCCCTGAATACTCACATTCACTCGCATATCGCTGGAATACACTTTACAAGGGCGTTTCTTAAATTGAATGCCTAACTCAATCACCAAATTACTAGAAATGGCATTATGTTCTTCAGTGGCTCCCGCCATTAAGAACATCTCACCATCAACAAACTCGCTTTTTTCCTGTGCTTGACGTTCCATAGCGAGATATTCTTCAGGAGACAGGCTGGCTTGTGCTACAGCAGACATATTGTTCACCTCGTTCTGTAGTGCTCACCGTCTTTTGGGTGCGCACGCTTAAGTGCTGTGTGACATTTAATTGTTAGGATTCAGACCACGGGGATACGGAGGGCACTGAGTTGTATTTTATGTGTTCTCTGTGGTGAGAAACATCACCCAAAGAGTGAGATATGACAAAGCACAATACATTACCTCTTTCACGTTCACGCCGCAAAAAGCACGCGGTGCAAATCCTATGAGCTGAGCATGTATAGAGATAATATTTCAGTTGTACTGGAGCATCGTGATCAAGACCTGGCAGGTTTTGGACACCTGCCAGGTCTGTCGCACAACTGATTTATGTTCCCTATAGTTGTTGTCTGAATCCATTGGTTTCGCAATGGTATTATGCATATCCCACAATAGAAGAGGTCTGCTATGAATTGGTCGTCACTGATGAATAATCCACTTTTGAAAGAATTACCCTTCAAAATTGAACTGGATAAATGGGGCAAAATCCTCATGAGTCCGGCCAGCAATACCCACGGTCATATCCAGTATGAAACAGCCACCCGCATTATGAATAGCCAAAGACGTGGCAAAATCATCATGGAGTGCTCCATCCAAACCCGTCAAGGCGTGAAAGTAGCCGATGTGGCTTGGGCTTCTGATGCCTTTATAGCCGATTACGGTTTCGAGACACCTTACAGAAAAGCACCCGAACTCTGTGTCGAAATCGTTTCACCTTCCAATTCAAAAGGTGAAATGGATGAAAAAATCGAGTTGTATTTAGCAAAAGGGGCGATTGAAGTGTGGATAGTGTACGAAAACAGTGAGACCCAGTATTTCAGCCATGAAGGACAAATGAAATGTTCTAAAGTGTTAAGTCGCGGGGACTGAGACTAGGATTCCCACGCAGGGCGCGTAGGCACCCGTCACTGCACTGACCGCGTTGCGGTCAAGACGGCATTCCCACGCGGCGCGTGGGAACGAGACAAACCACACCCACGAAGAGACCTCTCATGAGCTTAGAACTGAATTTACGTTTTTCTGATCCTCAACACTTCATCGTCCGCTACGAAGATGAAGAAACCACCACCCTTGAATTTAACGATCCACTCACACCTGAAGATAAAGAAGACATCCGCTGGTATTTGGAAATCTACGGCACGCGCTGGACATCCGAACCCGACGACCAACGCGCAAGCCACATCCAAAAAAAACTCGACACCTGGGGGGCGGCGCTGTTCGACGCAGTGTTTAAGGGCGACGACAAAGCACGTAACCTCATCACCTTTTTTCTTAACGAAGACGAAGTAGGACGCTTGCTCACCATCAGCGCTCATCACCCAGCGATTCTGTCTCTACCTTGGGAACTGCTGCATCCGTCCGGCGGCTCGTTTCTCGCCGTGGACAACCCACCGATTTCTGTGCGCCGCCGTTTAGTAGGCGTGGGTGCATGGCGCAAACCGCTACGCCCCAAACCCAAAGATACTTTGCACCTGCTGTTCGTGGTTAGCCGCCCCAAAGAGGCGGGCTTCATCAATCCGCGTCTTGATCCCCAAGCCGTGCTGGCGGCGCTTGCTGAAGCAGAAACGACGCGAGTAAACACCGAATTTCTCCGCCCCGCCACCCTCGAAACCCTGCAAAACCGCCTGCGCGACACCCGTTTGCCGCCCGTGGATATTCTGCATTTCGACGGTCACGGCGTGTACGATCCCGACGGACATTTGCACGATCTAGCCCGCAAAAGTCACATCCCCGAATACATGCAAAGCCTTGTGCGGGAAGCAGACAGCAAAGGCGAAACCCTCCCCGCACCCGACAATCAGGGCTATTTGCTGTTTGAAGAAGACGACGGCAGCAACGCGCTGATTTCTGCCCGCGTCTTGGGCGAATTGCTGTACAAACAAAAAATTGGCATCGTGGTCTTGTCTGCCTGCCAATCCGCCGCCCTGCGCGGCGACGAAGACGACGCAATGGGCAGTGTCTCCGCTTGGCTCACTCACGCAGGGATTCCCAACGTCCTTGCCATGAGTCACTCTGTGTTGGTGGACACCACCCGCAAACTGTTTGGGCGCTTTTATGCCGCCCTGCTCAGCGGCAAACCTGTGGGCATCGCCTTAGACGAAGCCCGCGCCGATCTGTATTTCGACCCACGTCGCGGCGAACGCCTGCGCGGCGAAGGCGGTGCCGATGCGGTCACGCTCAAACTCTACGACTGGTTTTTGCCCGCCTTGTATCAATCCGGCAAAGACATTCCTCTGCTCAGCCAAAACGCCCCACAGAACCCCACAGCCAGCGATGTCCCCTGCCACAACCTCCCCGCCTTTCAAGAAGCGGGTTTCTTCGGTCGTGTTCGTGAGCTGTGGGAGATTGAACGCGCTTTTGTCAGCGGCACGCGGCGCTTAGGTGTGACGGGTTTTGGCGGGCAAGGCAAAACCTATCTCGCACTGGAAGCCGGAGACTGGCTGCGGCGTAGCGGCTTGTTTCAGCGCGTGTGCTTTATCTCCTACGCCAATTTTCAAGGCGTAGACCCGCTGGACACAGCGGTGAGCACCTTGGCGACGGTGTTAAACCAAAACCTAATCGATGCCGACGCAGCCACAGCGGCACTGGCGAAAACGCCGACTTTAGTGATTTTGGATAATTTAGAGACCTTGAGCGACAACAGACTGAATCCTTTGCTCAAGGCTGCCGCCCTGTGGTCGCAAGCCGGACGCAGCCGCCTGCTGCTCACGTCTCGCCGACCGGATTTTCAGCACTCAGATTATCCGCTGAGCAATAGCCAAGCATACCGCGCTCTGCCGCTGCGGGGTCTTGGCGATCAAGAAGCGCTGGATTATTTCCACCGTCTATGGTCATTCTCGCCACAGCCGTTGCTCGATCCGCCCTCGCGTCCTGATGCGCTCAAGCTGTTCAATCGGGTGGGCAATCATCCGCTGTCCATCGGCCTGCTGGCTCAGCAATTAAAATATCGTTCCGTCAAAGAGCTTGATGAACGCCTAGGCGAAGTCCTCGCCGCCACTCCCAACAGTGACAACAGTGCCCTGCTCGCCTCGCTGGAATTATCCCTAGAGCGCTTGGACGAAGAAACGCGGCGCTGGTTGCCGCGTTTAGGTGTGTTTGAGGGCGGGGCGATGGAGGACGTGTTGTTGCGGGTGACGGAGTTGGGGAAGGTGGATGAAGACCCACAGCTTGCCGAAGGTAGACATCTTATGGCTGCACTGGAAAGCGGTGATCCTATAGCCATTGCTCGCATCGCTGGCATTGAGCTTCCCGATGGAATGGAATTGCCTGGAGAAATTGTTGAGCAATTACGGCAATTGGTCGAGGATGACAATGTTAGACAGTTAGCGCAAATGTTAGAACAAAATCCACAAACCGAACTCGCCGCCGGAGCCTCGGACACCACCTGGTCTCAGCTCAAACAAGCCCTCATCGCTGCGGGTCTGATCACGCCCGAAAACCTGTCAAATGTCAGCGGTACTTACCTGCGCTTCCATCCGACTCTAGCCCCAGCATTATGGGATAAGCTCAGCCCCGCACAGCGCGAAGCCCTGCAAGACCGCCACCGCCACGCCTACCACCAACTATCCGGCGCTTTACTCCGCCAAGACCTGCAAAACCCCCACGCCGCCCGTGCTGTAGTACGGCACGAACTGCCTAATCTGTTGCGAGCGGTTCATGCGGCCCTCGATGCAGGGGACGAGAACGCGGCAGAGTTTGCCGACAAGGTGAATTACTTTCTCAAAAACTTCGGCCTGCGCCGCGACCATGCTGCTCTGGTGGAAAAAGCCGCTGCATTAGGTACACCCGGTTCTCAAGCTTGGTATCTGACACGCTCCAACCTGGGGGAACAAATGTATGAGGCAGGACGCAGCCGCGAAGCCCAAGCGGTGTTCAAGGACATCTTCGCCCATCTAGTGGCGGGAGCCCGTTATGAGCGCTGCCTAACCTTGACTCGGCTAGGACGCTGTTTGTGGGTGCAGGGTCATATTGCTGAGGCAGAACAGCATGTTCGTGAAGCGCTGGCAGTAGCCGCAGAACTGGAGCAGACCCAAGCTGTCAAACGCCAAAGCGGCCTACTCTACACCGACTTGGCAAACGTGCTCGCTGAGCAAGGTGACTATGCTGGAGCGCGGGCGGCGTATCAGCAGGCTTTGGCGATAGCGACAGAACAAGAAGATAAACGCCAGATGGGGGGGCTCATGGGGCAACTCGGCACTCTGGCACTACGCCAAAACGACCTGCCGGAAGCACAGCAGCGCTACCACGAAGCCTTGGCACTGTTCCAACAACTGCGCGAACCTGCGGGTGAGGCGTGGATTTGGTATCAACTGGGCAGGGCGCATGAGACAGCCCAACACTGGGATACAGCGGAGCAGGCGTATCGAGAAGCGGCACGTTTGTTCGAGTCACAAGGGGATGCAAGGGTAGCAGGAAGCTGGAATCAGTTGGCGATAGCCGCCCAATCAGCAGGTAAACCCGCCGAGGCGGAAGACTGGTATCGCAAAGCAATAGCTGGAGGCAGAGCTGTGGAAGATGAGATAAATGTTAGCAAAGGGCTTAGCAACCTCGCTCACCTGCTGCTACAACACTTCCCCACCCGCTTGGACGAAGCCCGCCGTTTGGCTGAGGAAGCCTTGAGCATCAAGCACACCCTAGACCCCGCAGCAGCAGAGATTTGGAAAACCTACAATATCCTCGCTCAAATCACCGATAAACAGGGGGACGGTGCAGCGGCAGCAGAGTATCGGCGGCAGGCACGCGAGGCGCGGATGAATTTTCAGGGCACGCGGCATGAGTTGAAACAGCATAGAGCGTTGATAGCGGCGGTGATAGCCGCCAAACAGGGGAATGCGCAAGCCTTGGAAGTGGTTAAACAACACCTGCAAGCCATGCGTCAAGGTGGCGCGGACTGGACGCGCTTAGCGGATGCCTTGGAACACTTACTCGCAGATACCTTTCAGCCAGACATGTTAGATAGCCAAGACCCGATGCCATTCATTATCCTAGAAACTATCCTGCAAGGCATCCAAGACCCTGACAGCCTGCAAGACTTGTTACCAGACAGCGCAGCCGCTAAGGACGAGGACGCAGAACCGGATGCAGTCAGCTAGTATATCGCCCACTTTATTTTGACGGGGCTTAAGAGCCTATACGAAAATGGGATAATCGGCTGCAAACCTGCCTCAAAATAGCGAATTTTCACTTCGATTCCCCATCTTCGTATAGGCTCTAAAGCACATAAGGACGAGCTTGTACAGTGCATTTCGCTACCTTGAGGGAAAGAATTCCTCAAAGTACGGCAGCGAAAAAGAGGTGTTTAGCCCAGCATATTTAATTTGTAATGATGGGTTAAAAACCGCTTAAAGTTTTCTACAATTTTGAAAGCATCTTTAAGTACATCACGTTCCATTTTATTGAGTTGATTGGGCGTGATGTAATTGTCGGGCATTTCTCCATTATTGATTTGATTTAAACCTGACTGTAAACGCAGCCAGCCCATGAAGGCAAAGGCTTCAATTAAATCAACTGAGAATTGTTTGTTGAAGACATTCTTCTCATGCAAGGCTTTAATACGGGAAATGGTGTTGGTATAAGGGATTTTGTATTCAATGGATAAACTGCGCACGCCGTGAACAATGCTGAAAATACCGCCTTTTTTAATATCCAATTGATTTTTATGTTGTGATTTTTCCACGACAAATTTCTCAAACCAACTTAAGGGTGTTTCAAAGGCTTGTGCTGCACGAGCAAAGCGGCTGAAAAATGCTGCGTTGTCGAGTAAACGTTGATACAAATAACCTTTGGTTTGTGCGAGTAAATCTGAATCTCCAGCAACAGCGGTTGAATCATAAAAAATGGCGATATTCATCACGGTTTCTTCGTTTGATGTATCGAGCCATTGAAAGATATTTTCTTTGAAACCTGAGACCGATTGGCACCATTGACTGTTGCTTACCATAATGTCTCCGGGGCAAGGAGGGTAGCCAAAGTCGAGTAAGGTAGAGGTCAATTTTTGAGTGAGATGTTTAAGGTCTGGATGTTGAAAACCATCACGCAAAATAATGGCGTTATCTTGATCGGTTTTTAGCAGTTGTTCTTCGCGCCCTTCACTGCCCATCACAATTAAACAAGAGTTTTCTACAATCTCTTGAGGCATGATGAGGTTGTATAATTTGGCGAATATTTTCTTATTGAGTTCGCTGACCAGTTGGCTGATGTAGCGTAATTTGACACCTTTTGCGAATAAGGATTGTATGCTGTGAATAATGCCTTCGCTGGCTTCTCTGAGTTGAGCAAGATTGGCAGCGCGTTCAATTTGTACATCAATTAAACCACTGTGATCGGCAAAGTAGCTCAGTACATCGGATTGCTGCAAAATACCTCGCATTTCTTTGCCATTACACACCACTAAATGCTTAATGGAGTATTTGGTCATCATGAGCTTGGCATTAAACAGAAAATCATCTTCACTTAAACTAATCACATCATAAGAGGCGATGGTATCAACGGGTTCATCCACCGATAAACGTTGCAAGACCAGTTTACGCGATACATCGGCTTCCGTCATGATGCCGACTTGCCCTGCTTTGCGGACTAATATGGCATGAGTTTTATGCGCTTTCATGGTTTTAACCGCTTCATAAATCGAGGCGTTGGCATCGACAAACAACGGTGGGTGTACATAGGCTTCGCGGATTTTAGCCACCATGAAGGTGGAGATTTCTTTAAGGTGACGTTGCTCTAATAGATCATTCAGACGGGCGCTTAAGTTCTGATAATAGAAACGATGAATTTCAGGGTATTCTTGAATCAGTTTGGAGAGTTCAATTTTAGGCAGAACATGACAAATCAGCTCTTGTTGAACAATGAATTCATTTTCCGTTTTACCTTCGAGTAAAGCAATCGCATCAAATGTATCTTGTGGCCCGTGCATGGAAATGACATCGCCGTTTTCATTGCGTTCTTGGACTAATCCTTTCAGCACTAGAAATAAGTTTTCAGGCGCTTGTCCAGGTTCTAGCAAGACATGTCCTGGCTTGTAATAAGCAATGTCCATAGCGGCCATGACTTCATCAAGTTTTTTTTCAGGTAGGCTGTTAAAGGGACGAATAGCGCCGATAAAAGTTTTTTGATCCAGTGTGCTCATGTTTTCTCAAAAACAGGTTGTTTGTAAGGATGCCCTGCGATTTCGCGTACCAGTTGGGGCACGAGATAACCAGGGAGCTGCGTGCGTAATTGATGCATGAGTGAGAGGGCTTCCGCTTCAGATACTTCAAAGTGTGCGGCACCTGCCACCTTGTCCAATAGGTGTAGATAATACGGCATGACGCGGTGTTCGCCCAGAATTTTGTGCAGGTGCAGCAAATCATCTGGGCGGTGATTCACGCCGCGTAAGAGAACCGATTGATTTAGCAGAAGAATATCGGCTTTTCGTAAAGCCTTTAAAGCCTCGCTGACTTCGACATTAAATTCTTGCGCATGATTGGCGTGAAGCACCATGACGACTGAGAGTCGTGTGTCGCTCAGTATGGACAGGAGTTCAGGCGTGATGCGTTGTGGCAGGACAATGGGGAGGCGGGTGTGCAGACGTAAGGTGTGGACATGTGGAATGGTGCTTAAACCGCGTAACCAAATTTGTAACCGTTCATCGCTGAGCAGCAGTGGATCGCCGCCACTGAGGATGACTTCGGTGATCTTGGGGTGCGCTTGGATGTAGGCAAGTTTGTCGGTGTAATCCTGGGCTTGTGTATTGGCGTAAGGATAATGGCGACGAAAACAGTAACGACAATGCAGGGCGCAACTTCCGGTGGCGACAATCAGCACGCGATTGGGATATTTATGTAATAAGCCGGGGGTTTTTTGGGCTTGTTGGTCGCCAACGGGGTCTGCGATAAAGCCTATCGCGCCTTGTTGTTCGGCACGCAAGGGCAGGATTTGACGCAACAGCGGATCATCGGGATGACCCACTTGCATACGAGCCACATAGCTATGCGGTACTCGCAAAGGGAACGGTGTGTGGGACAGCGCTGTGAGTGAATGTGGATCGAGTTGTAACCAGTGTAGAAGCTCGTCAAGGCTGCGCACGGCTTCGCGCAGGGCTTGTTGCCAAGAAGAAAAATGCGGCACAGCGATAGAAGGGGAAGGCGTTGCGGACATGGACGAGGTTCTCAATAGACTGGTTGCGAGGGAGGTATCGTAAGATGTGGTTTTGAGGCGAATGGCGGGCTATTTGTTGAGAAACAGCGGAAAAATAGGCCAAAATCCACGCTTTTGCAGTCGATGCCCCCCCTTGCAACTCGTCTAATTTTCAGTAGATGATCGGGTTTATGCCGAATGCCGGATAAATAAGCAGCTATTAACTTGCTGGCTGCGCTGGCTTTTGAGTAATTGCCAGTTGTCAGGCCATTCTATGTGGGCGTGTTTTTCCATTTCGACATAAATTTTAGCGTGATCTGTCAGCCAACCTTGCTGTTCAAGCGCGAGGCTGACGGGCGGCAAGAGGTCGTGCTGAAAGGGTGGGTCTAAAAAAACCAGATCAAAGGCTTGGGCGGGTTGTTGTAAAAATTGTAGGGCATCGGCTTGCTGCACTTGTACTTGTGTGGCATTGAGCGTTTGGCATTGGCTGCGCAGATGGGCTGCGACGGCAGGGTTTTTTTCGATGAGCAGCACTTGAGCAGCACCGCGTGAAGCGGCTTCTAAACCTAATGCGCCACTGCCTGCGAATAAGTCTAAGCAGCGTGCAGCGATGACATCGGCTTGTAACCAGTTAAAGAGGGTTTCGCGTAATCGATCTGAAGTGGGGCGCAAGCCTGGTAGGTCGGGTACGGGCAAACGTCGCCCGCGCCATGAGCCGCTGATGATACGTACTTTTCCAGGCGCTTTGGGTGTCGGCATAAGCAAGGGTGAGGTTAGATGTGTAAGGATTCGGCTTCGCAGCCCGCGAGGACTTTGAGTGAGCGATAATTGCGGATGCTGAGTTTGTGATGCATGAATTCGAGTATTTCTTCTTGGCGTAACTGGCGCAGCGTGCGGTTGACATGCACTTGGGTGAGTCCCAGAGTGTCGCCGATGTCTTCTTGCGTGATGGGCAGTTGTACGGTGTCTGTGATGCCGGGATGGTGTTGTTTGATGCGGATAAAGAGATCGTAGAATAAATAAGCTAAGCGCTGTTGAGCATTTTTGTGACTAATATCGACCTGAAATTCATAATCGCGGGCGGTAAATAAGGCCAATTGGATGGACAATTGCGGCATTTGCTTCATCATAGGTAGCAGTTGTTCGCGTGGAAATACGCAGAACGAGCAGTCGGTTAATGCGAGAGCGGAATGCTGCATAGGGCCTGTGAGATTGGATTGGAAACAGAGAAAATCTCCCGGCAGGGCGTAACGTAGGATTTGGCGCTTACCATTGGGCAAGGCTTTGTACAGCATGACCCAGCCATCATGTAAGGTATAGACTTGCCGATGCTGTTGCCCTTGTTGGTATAGATGTTGTTTAGCAGGCAAGAGCGCTTGCCGATTGCGAAAGTGTTGTAAATGATGCAAATCTTGGCTGGGCATCGCACGACACATGGCTTGTTCGCGGATTTCGCAGGTGTGGCAATCATCCGCTGGAAGCGGGTATGCTGGTTTTTTTGCGGCAGTCATGATGAATTACGTTTTTAATGATAGTGATAGAAAGATTAACATATGTTAGTTTCTCTTGCCAAAAGAAAACGCTATCGCTCTCCCCAAATCACTCTCCTTTTGGCACAATGCCCTCTGATTTCAAAACCTATACCTAATTAAGCCATGAACTTACCAAACTTTCTGACGTTATCACGTATTTTACTCATCCCCATTTTTGTGGTGGTTTTTTATTTACCCTTTGAGGGCGCTCATATTGCTGCGATGTATGTGTATTTGCTGGCTTCTATGACGGATTGGCTGGATGGCTATCTGGCTCGCAAACATAACCAAATCACCGGGTTTGGGGCTTTTCTTGACCCGGTAGCCGATAAGCTCTTGGTGGCTGTGGCTTTAGTTCTGTTAGTCGAGGCTTATCCTACGATATGGATGAGCTTGCCTGCGGCAATCATTATTGGGCGGGAAATTGTCATTTCTGCTTTACGCGAATGGATGGCTTCGGAAGGCCAACGCGATAAGGTGGCGGTGGGTTCTATTGGCAAGCTCAAAACCACCGTACAAATGATAGCGCTATTGTTTTTAATTTATCAGCAGCCTTTGTGGGGTTTGCCCATTGCGGAGATTGGCTTTGTGCTCTTGTATGTAGCCACGCTTCTGACTTTATGGTCGATGTGGCTGTATTTACGCGCCGCTTTGCCGGTGTTGTTGAACCATCAGGATCGATGAAAAGCTGTTGCACAATTCTGCTATTGCATAAGAGCCGATACGAAAACGGGATAATCGACTGCAAACCTGCCTCAAAATGGCGAATTTTCGCTTCGATTCCCCTTCTTCGTATAGGCTCTAACACCAGCAAATAATATTAGGAATTCTATTGATGAAAGTTTTAGTGACGGGGGGCGCTGGTTATATTGGCAGCCATACCTGTGTATTGTTATTAGAAGCCGGACATGAAGTGGTGGTGGTGGATAATTTATGCAACAGCAGTGAATTATCTTTGCAACGAGTGCAAGCGCTGACCCATCAATCTTTGCAGTTTTATCGGGTGGATTTGTTGGATAAAGCGGCTTTGGAGGCGGTGTTTCAACAAGAAAAAATTGATGCTGTGATTCATTTTGCCGGACTGAAAGCGGTGGGCGAGTCGGTCAACATTCCTCTGCGCTATTACCATAATAATCTCACGGGCACTTTAGTCTTGTGTGAGGTGATGGCGGCGCACGGCGTGAAGCGCTTGGTGTTTAGTTCTTCGGCAACCGTGTATGGTGATCCGCAGACTGTACCGATTAAAGAAGATTTTCCCTTGTCTGCGACGAATCCTTATGGGCAGACCAAGTTAATGGTTGAAACGATATTGCGTGATGTGCATCAGGCGGATGGAGAATGGGACATTGCTTTGTTGCGCTATTTTAATCCGGTGGGCGCACATTCCAGTGGGGATATAGGCGAATCACCGAATGGTATCCCGAATAATTTGATGCCATTTATTAGCCAAGTGGCGGTGGGCATACGCCCACAATTATCCGTATTTGGCGATGATTACCCCACGCCTGATGGCACAGGGGTACGAGATTATATTCATGTGATGGATTTAGCCGACGGACATTTAAAAGCTTTAAATAAGTTACAAACCGCACCGGGACTGGTGGTGTATAACTTAGGTACGGGACAAGGTTATAGCGTATTAGATATGGTGGCCGCTTTTGCTAAGGCCTCCGGCAAGCCTGTGCCCTATCAAATCGTGGCACGGCGACCGGGTGATATTGCGACTTGTTATGCTGATCCGCGCAAAGCCTATGAAGAGCTGGGATGGACGGCTAAATATGATCTGGAAGCCATGTGCGTGGACACTTGGCGTTGGCAAAGCCAAAACCCAAATGGATTTGATGCCACATGAACCAAGCCGATAAAATTTATGTAGCAGGGCATCGGGGCTTAGTGGGTTCTGCCATTGTGCGTCATTTGCAGGCAGCGGGTTTTGAGAATCTGTTGCTGCGTTCTCATCAAGAGGTGGATTTGACCCGCCAGCAAGAGGTTGAAGCTTTTTTGATGCAGGAAAAGCCTGATTATGTGGTGTTAGCGGCGGCAAAAGTCGGCGGCATTCAGGCTAATAATGAATACCCCGCTGATTTTATTTATACCAATCTCATGATCGAAGCCAATGTGATTCAGGCAGCTTTTCGTGCCGGGGTACAGCATTTGTTATTTCTGGGCAGTTCCTGCATTTATCCTAAATACGCGGCGCAACCGATGCGAGAAGATGCATTGTTGACAGACGTTTTAGAACCGACTAATGAGCCTTATGCAGTCGCTAAAATTGCAGGTATCAAACTCTGTGAATCCTATAATCGCCAGCACGGTACGCAATATCGCGCAGTGATGCCGACCAATTTGTATGGCCCTCATGATAATTTTCACCCACAAAGCAGTCATGTGATTCCTGCGTTATTGCGCAAATTCCATGAGGCTAAAATGACTCAGGCCAATAGCGTGAGTGTATGGGGCACGGGGCAAGCACGGCGAGAATTTTTACATGTGGATGACATGGCGGCGGCGTGTTTATTTGTCATGCAATTAGATGCGCTGCGTTATGCGCAAGAGACTCAGCCGATGTTGTCGCATTTGAATGTCGGCACAGGTGAAGATATTAAGATTCAGACTTTGGCTGAATTAGTGCAAAAAATAACGGGGTTTAGCGGTGAGATTATTTACGATCACAGCAAGCCTGAAGGTACACCGCGTAAGTTAATGGATGTGTCTCGTCTGCACCGCTTAGGTTGGCGTGCCAGCATCGGTTTTGAGCAAGGATTAAATGAGACTTATCAATGGTTTGTTCAGCATCAACAGGTTGATTGAAGAACTGAACTGACGCACCTAGTACATCACCAAGCTTGTTTTGATGGTTTATTGATTTGTGAACACTGTACTCACCACGGAGTACACAGAAAACACTCATGGAGAACATCACTCTGTGCTCTCCGTGTAAACTCCGTACCTCCGTGGTCAATCTTATTAAAGATAGGCTGAAAAATGTTTGTGATGTATTCTTCATTTCTCACCAAGCCTAGGCAAAATGTATGTCTTGTGCGATGATTTTGCATTCAACACGACCTGAAATAGAAGGGAACAAAGATGAACCAGGTGGTAAACAGCGAGACGTTTGGCGATTTTGTTGATGTTATGCCAGAAGATGTGGAGTATTTAATTATTGGTTTTTCAGCCAATTCAATTCCATTAAAACAACGCTGGCGCAATAATGGCCTATCAGCTGATTTTATTGCTGATTATTTACAGACTTTTTTTGTGGGCTTAGAGCAAAACCAGAATAGCCATGCGGTGCCTATCCCCACTAAAAGTAAAAATGCAGCCAAGTATATTGCCAATGAGTTGCTAGAAAATGCCATGAAATTCAGCGATGATGCCGTTCGTTACCAAACCCGAATTGCATTTCATCTGTATGAGGATAAATTAGTCTTTCATGTCACCAATGCTATCGAATCTGACAACGTAGACAAGTTCCGGAATTTTATTAAACGCATTCTAACCGCCGAAGACCCCCATGAACTTTATATTCAGCAAATGGAGCTAAATGCTTCAGGTGAAGGAGATGGAGGTTCGGGTCTCGGTTTTTTGAGCATGGTCTGTGATTATGGTGCTCAATTGGGTTGGCAGTTTAAAACTTTGGAAAGTTCAGTCGTGTTAGTCACTACGATGGTCAGTTTAACCGTCTGATAACAAAGCCTTTTTGAAAAGCTTATAGAATAAGGGGATACCGGTGGAAATTAAAGCCGAAGAATATACAATTCAATATATTGCTGAAACAGGTGAGATTAACTGCCAGGGTTCACTATTACTCAGTGGCACTGAAGAATATGCACCTATTTTGAATTTGATGCTAGAAGCCGCAGAAGAACAGGCTGAGCATTTGACCTTGAAAGTCACTGAGTTGGAATTTTTAAACAGCTCAGGCATTAATACCATGACCAAATTTGTGATTAATGTGCGTAATCGTAAAAGCTTAGCTTTAACGGTGGTGGGTTTAGACGGTACGCCTTGGCAGGTGCGTTTACTGAAAAACTTACAGCGCTTAATGCCTAGTTTGCAATTGCAAATGCAATAGCATGATGTTTTCCTAATTACCATACATTGTTGATTCAAGATGAGAAACTTGTTTTCTATCGACTCTCAAAAGCACCGCTGCTGCGAAGCTGTGCGGGTGCTGAGCAAAAAATTGACGCAGTGCATGGTTTGGTATGGATAAGCATCTTTTCTCACCGCAAGATTTACTGATCGAGATAAAAGGTTTACGCCAGAAATTATCTGACATCATACAAGACAAAGCCGATTTGCAGTTGGTGTTGGATATTGTCACTGACCATGCTGATGCCACCGCGCAAGAGCTGTTGACTAAATTGCGCCAATTCAATCAACAATTGGTGGGGCTTGAACAAGAAAAAGCTGATTTGGAAATTTCGTTGGATACCATCATGCAACATGCTGATGTGTTTGAAGGCGAATTGTTGGTCACAAAAACCTTATTGGAACGCGAAGTTTCCAAACGCACCCGCGAACTGGAAGATAAAAATCTCCAGTTAGAAATGGAAATTCAAGAACGTAAGCGGGCTGAAGAAGAACTAAAACTGGCAGCCAGCGTGTTTGCCGCCAGTAATGAAGCCATTGTCATCACTGATGCTAATGCGCGTATCATCCGTGTCAATACGGCTTTCAGTGGGCTGACGGGCTACAGCCAGAGCGAAAGCCTCTATAAAGATTTGAATTTCATTCAATCCGGTCGTCACGATAAGGAATTTTTCCGCACCATGTGGGAAGCCTTGCATGTGGTGGGTTATTGGAGCGGAGAAATCTGGAATCGCCGTAAAAACCAAGAAGCTTTCCCCGGCTGGTTAAGTATTACCGCAGTCAAAGATGAGCAAGAAGAAGCCACGTATTACATTGCTATCCTCACCGATAATACCCATCAAAAACGCTCTGAACAGCGCATTTACTATCTTTGTCATTATGACGCGCTGACTAATCTTCCCAACCGCTCCCTATTTCAAGAACGTCTACAGCAAGCTTTATTGCGTGCCACACGCAATGATCGTCATGTGGTGTTGTTGTTTATTGATTTAGACAATTTCAAAGCGGTGAATGATGCTTTTGGGCATGTCATGGGCGATAAGCTATTACATGATACGGCTGAACGTTTGCTGAATTGTTTAGAAGGTGAAAGCGATACAATTGCGCGATTGAGCGGTGATGAATTTGCGGTATTGTTGACCGATTGCCCACCTCATCAAAACACTTTGCAAACGGCGAGCGACATGGCCGGCAGTATTTTAGATAGCTTGCAAGCGCCTTTTCAGTTGGACACCAATGAAGTGTTTGCCAGTGCTAGCATTGGTATTGCGATTTATCCTCAAGATGGTCGCAATGTGGCAGAACTGTTAAAAAATGCTGAAGCGGCAGGTTATGACGCGAAAAAACGCGGGCGTAATCATTATCAGTTTTTCACCTATGAAATGAACAGCACTGCGCATAAACGCTTAACTTTGCAGAATAATTTACGACATGCCTTAGAGCGAGAAGAGTTGTCACTGCATTATCAGCCGCAATGGAATACGTTTACCCACAAAATTGTTGGCGTTGAAGCGCTAATACGTTGGAAGCATCCAGAACAAGGTTGGATTTCTCCGGCTGAATTTATTCCTTTAGCAGAAGATTGCGGATTGATTTTGCCGATTTCTGATTGGGTTTTAAATACGGCTTGCCGTCAAAACAAGCAGTGGCAAGAAGCAGGGCTGCCACCGATTAAAGTGGCGGTGAATTTATCGGCGCATCAGTTTTATAAAAGTGATCTGGAGCAATGGATCAAAAAAGCATTAGATGATTCGCAATTGGAAGCGCAGTGGTTGGAGTTGGAAATCACTGAAACCGCCGCGATGAGTTATGCCGAAAAAACCGTCAATATGTTGCATGGACTTAAACAATTGGGTGTGAGTTTAGCTATTGATGACTTTGGTACGGGCTATTCTTCGCTGAGTTATCTCAAGCAATTTGCTATTGATACGTTGAAAATTGATGCTTCATTTGTAGCGGATATTCAATCAGATAGCGGTGCAGGTTTGGTGTCTGCCATGATTACCATGGCACATCGCCTAAATTTAACCGTGATCGCAGAAGGTATAGAAACACCGCCGCAACTGGCCTTTTTACACGAGGAAGGCTGCGATTTTGTGCAAGGATTTTTGTTTCATCATCCAGTGCCTGCGGAGGCCATTGCGGTTTTGTTGGAGGCCAATCGTTGAGGAAGGATTATATTGGCACCTGATGAGGTGCCAATAAGAGATTCACGCAAGGTGCGGGGATACTATTTTAATGTCTAAAATGCCGCATACCCGTAAACACCATCGCAATATTGTTTTCATCAGCGGCGGCGATCACTTCTTCATCGCGCACTGAACCACCGGGTTCAATCACCGCAGTAATACCCGCTGCGGCAGCCGCATCTAAACCATCGCGGAAACGGTATCTAGGGATTATTTATCCTGCACACCCAATACTTCAAATAGCAATTCATCATGTTGTTTCAATCCCACCTCATATAAAGGTGAGGTATGATTTAACGTTAAGCATGGAATGGTCACTTCTTTTGTTAAAGCATCATAATTTGCCGTGCAGTGGGCATGAGTAGAAAACCTGTACAAACCTTTATCTATAGTGCCAAGGTAAATGTTTTCAGGATGATGTGGGTCAATCACTATATTTGTGATATGCAGTTCTTCCCCATCAACCATGTTTGATAATAAATTCCATTTCTCTCCATCATTGATTGTACGATAGACACCTTTTGTGCTTCCTAAATAAACAATATTAGGTGTATGTGGGTGAATGGCAATATCTTTTACAGCAAACTCATAAGAGGCAGGAAATGAACCATGATTAACATTTTGCCAAGTTTCTCCAGCATCTATAGTTTTTATGACAGTCGGTGCTTGGTTATCTAGAAATGGTATTAGCGTTTGTCCAAAGCTTCTGGGATCACTCGTATAAATAATATTTGTATTATGAGGATGAATAGCCATAGGTAATTTTTTATCATCATAAATGTATGGAAAACCATTACCTGTGATTATTTTGCGCTCCCAACTTTTTCCTTGATCAGAGCTTTTGAATATACCGGATATTGTTGGAAGAAACATAGTATCAAATGTGTTTAAATAAACAATACTAGGGTTATTTGGATCAACAACTATTGAGTCTATCATTGTTGCATGATCTGAAATACCTACTTCATGCCAGCTATTACCAGCATCCATACTTTTATAAAATGAGCCTGCTGTACTTCCTGTTACAGCATATAAAATGCTAGGATTATGAGAGTTTATTTTGAAATCGGCAATACGACTATCAAACTGATAAAACATTTTCTCCCATGTACTCCCGCCATCATTGCTTTTATACAGCGTACTTTCATATTCCTGATGGTTTACGGTAACTGTATAGATAATCTTCGAGTTTTGTGAGTTGATAACGGTTTTTTTTATCCTCTCATTCGTTGTTTTCCCAATATCAATAGCAACCCAAGTCATTCCGCTATCTTGACTTTGATAAAGAACATCATCAGTATTTATAAACAGTATTTCTGGGTGCTGGGCATCAATAGCAACATGCTTAATACTTAACTTGTTATCCGTTAATAGTGTCCAGGTATCTGCATGAACTGGCATAACATGAATTAATACAACAGTAATCAATATCGTTTTTATATTGAACATTTGTATATTCCTTGACTAATAAATAAAATTAAAAATATCTATCCAACCATACATTATGACTGGATAAAAAATATAGGCTAAAATTTATTTTCACTATATTTCCCTCTTAAATTAATTCAATGTTAGCTAGAATAATAAAAAACCAGGTGCTCATATGATGAACTCCTGTTTTTTTAACTAT
Source organism: Thiotrichales bacterium (assembly GCA_016744475.1). Taxonomy (GTDB): domain Bacteria; phylum Pseudomonadota; class Gammaproteobacteria; order Beggiatoales; family Beggiatoaceae; genus BB31. The sequence continues at coordinate 28,349 of JADGEH010000051.1, forward strand.
ATTAAATTAAAACTTAAATTTCAATAAACTTTTATTAGAAAGTTATTCAAATTGAAATGTTTCAATATATTTCAATTTGAATAACTTGAACTATATATCTTATCTTCTTAGAAGAGTTTAACTTTCCGCTATTGATCTGAAAAAACCCAAAAATCGTCCTTAATTTAGGACGATTTTTGGGTTTCATGTTTTGCCTTTGCCTAGAGGCTTAATGTCTAAAATGCCGCATACCCGTAAACACCATCGCAATATTGTTTTCATCCGCAGCAGCAATCACTTCTTCATCGCGCACTGAACCACCAGGTTCAATCACCGCAGTAATACCCGCTGCGGCAGCCGCATCTAAACCATCGCGGAAAGGGAAAAAGGCATCTGATGCCATGACTGAACCGCGCACTTCTAAGTTTTCATCGGCGGCTTTTATGCCCGCAATTTTCGCGCTGTACACGCGGCTCATTTGTCCCGCGCCCACACCAATGGTCATGCCGTCTTTGCAGTAAACAATCGCATTAGATTTGACGAATTTAGCCACTTTCCAGGCAAACATTAAATCTTGCATTTCTTGTGCGGTGGGTGCGCGTTGGGTGACGACTTTGACATCTTGTTCTGTAACTCGACCTAGATCGCGTTCTTGAACTAATAAGCCGCCATTGATGCGTTTGAAATCTAAGGCATGGCCAGGTGTTTGCCATTGTCCACAAGACAGCACGCGCACATTAACTTTGCTGGCTAAGATAGGCTTGGCTGCTTCGCTGACTTCAGGGGCAATGATGACTTCAACAAATTGGCGGTCAATAATGGCTTGTGCGGTGTCGGCATCTAAAGCGCGATTGAAGGCGATAATGCCGCCAAAAGCAGAGGTGGGGTCAGTTTTAAAGGCGCGATCATAAGCTTGTAAGATGTTCTCACCAAGGGCGACACCACAGGGGTTGGCGTGTTTGACGATGACGCAAGCCGGGGCTTGATCAAAGGCTTTTACGCATTCGAGTGCGGCATCGGTATCGGCGACATTGTTGTAAGAGAGTTCTTTGCCTTGTAGTTGTGTGGCGCTGGCTACGCTGACTTCTGTGGGCTGGTGTTCAACATAAAAAGCGGCTTTTTGATGAGGATTTTCGCCGTAGCGCATGGCTTGGGTTTTACGGTATTGCAGACTTAAGGTGCGTGGGAAATCTTCATTGCCAGTGAGTTGCTTGCCTAAGTAGTTGGCTATAGCACCGTCGTAACGAGCGGTGTGTTCAAACACTTTTAAGGCCAGTTGGAAGCGGGTCGCGTCGCTCACCGCACCATTATTTTGATGCATTTCTTCGAGCACGGTGGCGTAGTCGGTAGCAGCTACGACAACAGTGACATCTTTATGATTTTTAGCCGCTGAGCGCAGCATGGTAGGGCCGCCGATGTCGATATTTTCGATGGCGGTGGGTAGGTTACAATCGGGTTTTGCAATGGTTTGCTCAAAGGGATATAAGTTGACGACCACTAGATCAATGGGGGGAATATCGTGTTTATTCATCACGGCATCGTCGGTACCGCGTCGTCCTAGCAAACCCCCGTGGATTTTTGGATGTAGGGTTTTGACGCGCCCGTCCATCATTTCTGGAAAACCGGTGTAATCAGAGACTTCTATGACAGGAATGGCGTTGTCAGCGAGTAATTTAGCGGTGCCTCCTGTGGACAAAATCTCAACGCCTTGTTGCTGTAAAGCACGGGCAAATTCGACAATTCCACTTTTATCAGAGACGCTAATCAGTGCGCGTTGGATGGCAGGCATGGTTGTTCCTTACAGGTTAAGTGCCTATACGAATAGAAGGCATCGTATATTCTTAAGAGTTTGAATATGGGGCTTTTCAGCCATTGCGTGGGGGATTATATACGGATTCATGCTGATTTTGATGTGTGCAGATCACACTGGCTGTTGCGTGTGGATGATGTTGAGATGAGAAACGAGGCTTTAGAGCCTATACGAAGATGGGGAATCGAAGCGAAAATTCGCCATCTTCGTATAGGCTCTTAGAGTGAGGGTGGTGGGCGCAATTCCATGCGTGTTTGAATAGGTTCACCGCGTCGCCAAATGTCTAAAACAGCTTGCCAGGATACGATGCGTCCATTATCTAAACGTCCGGGTATTGTGAGATAGACGGCACATAAACCATCTAATGGATTCGCCATGTAGGCCAGCAAAACTTCTGTGGGGGCTTCTGGTGCTGGAAAATCGCCGCCAAAATCGAGAGTTAATTGGTTTTTTAAATTTAATTCCAGCGCTAAAGCACTGGCATTGTGTGGAAATGATGAGTGAATATTGTCGCGTTCGGAATAACCCACGCGATGATGACGCAGATGAAAGTTGGGGTAACTGAGCACGCAACCTTGGTGATTGGCGAGTTCAAAGGGAATACTGTCGTCTTCGATTTTATCTTTCAGCATCCGTGCAGGAAAGCTCCAGACATCGGTATAAAAGGAGAAGTTATCAGCCCCCTGGCCTTGCCCGATTTGGTGGCGTTCCACACAAATGCGGATACTGTCTTGTAAAATAGGGAGTAAATGTTGTTCAACAGGTTTTACCAGTTGATGTAATGCTTGCTGAGGACTGGACATGAGAGACCTCCGAATTCGGTATGATTAATCACAGGGATAGGGCAGATTCATGGGCGAATGATGCGGGTTTTAGAGCCTATACGAAAACGGGATAATCGGCTGCAAACCCGCCCTTTTGGTCAGGGTTTCCGCTTTTTCTCGTTAAATAGCCCGCTATTCGCCTCAAAAAACCGAAAACCCTGCCTCAAAATAGCGAATTTTCGCTTCGATTCCCCATCTTCGTATAGGCTCTTAATGCAAAAAATGTCTCTGTTTACTATTTAATGTGATGAGTGACTATCGCCCTTAATCTCGCTGCTTTTCGTTATGATGCCCTACCCAAACAATAAGTCTATATATAGTGTGTTTTTTAACGTATTGATGAGCGGATGATGCAAAGGATTGATGTGATGGTGTTTTATAAGATTTATGGGGAGTGCTTGGATGGCGAAACATATCGTGATTTTGAGCACTTTTTAGCGATGATTATACGCTGGGTAGCAGACGCATGAGAATAGCTTTAGGTATTGAATACGATGGCAGCCGCTTTAAAGGCTGGCAAACACAGATAGGCGTGCGCACGGTACAAACTTGTGTGGAAAATGCTTTGAGCAAAGTGGCTAATCATCCTGTTCGTGTGATTTGTGCAGGACGGACTGATACCGGTGTGCATGGCTTAGAGCAGGTGATTCATGCTGATGTGCAAGTGGAGCGTCCCATGCACTCTTGGGTTTTTGGGGGAAATAGCCATTTGCCTAAGGATGTAAGTGTGTTGTGGGCAGTGCCTGTGCCGGAAGATTTTCATGCACGCTTTAGTGCTATTCAACGTCATTATCGTTATGTGATTATGAATCGTCCTGTGCGTTCTGCGATGTGGGCGAATTATGCGACGGGATGTTTTTATCCGCTAGAGGTGGAACCAATGCAGGAAGCAGCTCAGTATTTATTGGGGCAACATGATTTTTCGGCTTTTCGTGCTCAAGGCTGTCAGGCAAAAACACCTGTGCGGACCATTTCTCGCCTGACGGTAAAGCGTGATGGTGTGCAAGTAGTGATTGAAGTGTCAGCGAATGCTTTTTTACAACATATGGTGAGAAATATTGCGGGTGTTTTAATGGCAATAGGGGCTGGTAAGGCTAAACCTGATTGGGCACGAGAGGTATTAGATACCTGCAATAGGACTCAAGGTGGTGTGACAGCTTTACCCAATGGGCTATATTTAACGGGGGTTGATTATCCTCCATCGTATGTGTTGGGAAATAATGCTCATTAAAATAGACTTGTTGCGATGCCTACCCCTCGCAACAAGTCTAATGAAAAACCTACCTCAACCCCACTTCTTTTCGTTATGATTCTCTGTATTCATATAGACGTTTGCTAGGCTCTGTTTATCAGGCAATGTCTTATTATCCCCACCTCACAGCGCATTTGTTGTCCGCTGAACATAAAGATTTTTTTGATTTATGCTTCCTACCGATTATCAATATCAACAGGCTATTTTGCCGCTGGTCTCCCGCAGTTTCGCTTTAACCATTCCGCAGTTGCCACAACCTCTGTCTACCTTGGTGAGTAATGCCTACTTATTGTGCCGCATCGCCGATACGATAGAAGATGATGCTGCTTTGAAGGTAGACCTTAAGACTCAATTTGCTGAACATTTTATTCAAGTCGTGGCGGGGGAGGCGGATGCGAAAAAATTTGGTGATACCTTAGCGCCTTTATTATCCAAGGAAACCGTGGAAGCTGAGCGGGATTTAATTAAGCATACTGATGTGGTAGTGCGGCTGACGCATGGTTTTACCGCTCAACAACAGACCATATTGCTGCGTTGTGTTCGTATTATGTCTAAAGGTATGGCTGATTTTCAGCGCAAAGCTGATCCCTGTGGTGTACCGGACATGGTAGACATGGATTTGTACTGTTATTACGTAGCGGGGGTAGTAGGGGAAATGTTGGCAGGCTTATTTTGTGATTATTCTGCACAAATAGCTGAACACGAAGAAGAATTAACGCGATTAGCGGTGTCTTTTGGTCAAGGATTGCAAATGACCAATATTCTTAAAGATATTGTGGCTGATCGACAACGCAATATCTGTTGGCTGCCCCAGGCGCTATTTAAGCAGGTCGGTTTTGATTTAAACGATTTGAACCGAGATGTATTTCGCCCTGAATTTGCGCAAGGTATGCGTACATTATTAAAGATAACGCGAGGGCATTTACGTCATGCGTTGCGTTATGTGCATTTATTACCGCGTTCTGAAACCGGGATTCGTCGATTTTGCCTATGGGCTATCGGCATGGCATTGCTAACACTGAATAACATTGAGCGTCATTATCGTAAACAGTGCCATTTTCATACGGGGAACGAAGTTAAAATTTCACGCTTTTCAGTTAAATCGGTGATTCTTATTAGCAATGCATTGACGGCTCATGATAGTGCCCTGGAATTAATATTTCAGATACTGGCTCGATCTTTGTCCAAAGTTGAAGTTTTTGATCCCAAACGTGCTGCGGCTTATCAATAATCTTCATCTCGAAACAGTTTTATGGCTCATATTACTGTAGGTTTCTATAGTACTGATTGTTAAGTGATTATTGCATTCGTATTGGTCTACGTAGAGATTTTGGATTTAGTTGTTTAGTTATGAATGACAAGTTTTTAGAAAAAAGCGAAAGAAAGGGGTTGACGGAAAAGAAGAGGTGCGTATAATGCGCCGCTTGCTTGGTTGCAGCAACTCACACCGAGAAGGCGTAAGAGAAGCAATCGATGTATAGATAGCATTCATAAAGAAGTCGAGAATGCATTTGGTGTCAGAAG
>JADGEH010000052.1 GCA_016744475.1 Thiotrichales bacterium
ACGCGGGTGTTCTTTTGCGCCTCTTGCGCCGTTTGCGTTGTCTTTTAAGGGCTTAAAGCGGATGGCTTGAGTCGTATAAATGATTCATGTTGTCTATATTCGCCTCAAATGAACGAAAAACCCCGCACCATCCCGCTGCTTTTCGCCACGGCGTTTAAACCGGGACAAGTCTACTCATTGAAAGTCAATCATCAGCAACTATTTGAGAACAAAAAAAACCACGCTTTGCAGCGTGGTTTTTTCACTGAGATCACCTACCGTGGTGCATCCATCAATACTCCATCACCTCGATTTGATACAGCGTGACGGTACCGCTGACTTCATTCCCCACCATCAACAAAGGCTGTCCATTGGGGCTGTCTTCCCATTGAATGAAACTCATGCCTTCTGGGGCTACGTCTAAGGGGTTTCTGACATATTCCACAAAATAAGGCTGCATGGGATGCGTGATGTCATACACCATGATGCCGCCTGTGCGCTCTAAGCCTACAAAAGCATAGGTGCGATCACCGATTTTGCCGACGGTCAGAGCTTCAGGTTCAGCGCCTTTGTCGTCGCTGCGACCGTCGCTTTCGCCTTCGTCATCATTAAAGCCATTCATGCCGAGCTTATTCGCCGTGATCAAACCGATGTCATTGCCGCTGTCAAACACTAATTCGCCCTGGCTGTTCCAGATGGAGAAAGAACGCGCACCATAGGCATAAATCTGATCCACATCGCCGTCGCCATCGGTGTCGCCATTGGCGGTGGTGGTTTTCAAACGTCCCAGATTTTCATCCCGTTGCAAATCCGCCGCATTGGGATAAGCCGTGGCATCTAAGGTCAGGTCTTTGACCCGTACTTCTTCACTGTAGCCGCCATAATCACGAGAATCGCCTTCGTTAGCGGTGACGATATAGGTCTCATCTTCGTATTCATAGCTGGCGATAGAATCGGGCATATACATGCCTAATACGGGATAGTTGGCAAACTTGATCGCATCATCTTTATTGCTGGCATCGATTTCATTGCCGGGTTTGCTGTGATCTTTAAAGCCTAAAGGCAAGATGTTTGTGACGGTAGCACTGTTCAAATCAACCACGGCTATCGCATTGTTTTCTTGCAAGCCGACATAAGCTGTTGTGCTGTCACCAGACACTGTGATGTATTCAGGCTCTAAATCTTGTACCAAACTGCTTTGACCATTGTTGCCAAATACGCGCAAGCCTTTTGCTTTTAAATCCGCCATTTGAGCGGTAAAAGCGGAGAAATCAGCGGTTTTGGCGGCAAAATCAGTCGTGCTTAAATCCACAATGCTGATGGAACCTTCAGGATCATTAGTGTAATCATCACTAGGTTCACCTTCATTGGCGATCACGATGAAACGTCCATCAGGAGAGAACGTCACCATATCCGGCAAGGCACCGACTTCACGTTGAGCTGAGTAGCTCAGGCTGCCGTCTTGATTGATCACATAAACTGCCACCACACCGTGCGCTTGCTTATCTGCGTTTTGCACCGCTACCGCTACAATCGGTTGGGTTTTAGACACCGCTACGCTGTTGACACCACCCGCCACAAAACCGTTGTCGGCTAAAACATCGGCAGCCACATCCAGTTCAGCTTTTTTGCTAGGTTGCGTGGGATCGCTTAAGTCCAACATTTCGACTTTAGACGTGCTGGCATTAATGAAGAAACCTTGCTGAGAGGGCGCATGAAAAGCCACAATTTCTGCGGCGCTCACACCTTGAACCCCCGTATCATAACGCCCCAATTCTTTGAGCTTAATGCGCTGACCGGATTGTTGTACCAATGGCGCATAGTTTTTCAACACTTGAATGGTGCTCTTATCATCAGCAATGCCGAAATCATTGTCATTAATCAAAGCCATAGATTCATTGTTTAATAAGGCGATGCCTTCAATTTTCTTGCTTAAAGTGATGCCTTGCGCTTCCAGTTTGCGCGAATCCAGTACCAATGATTTATGCACAGGCGTGATATTGACATCCATCAGCGTGCTGTTTTCCAGCGAAGGCGTGGTGCCCATATCATCCCAAGGCGTGCCCAAGATATTCGTGGGCATATCGTCTAATGTCACTCGATACAACTTGGTGTGAGCGCTGATGCGTTCCAAAATCACCAGATCATCAGTCTCTAACGCCACCATTTCGCTGACTTTGACATCATTTTGTTTGCTGCTGTTATCCGCTACAAAGGTTTGCGGAATATCCAATTCATACACATATTCGCCTTCGAGCTGATGAATGCTGCCATCAGCTTTCAGACTTAATTTCATCAAGCGCACATGGCGTGAAGCCTTGTAAGCATCGCCATCAGGATTTGCCAGCGGGCTTTGCATGATGAAATACAAATATTGCTGATCAGGACTCACGGCGATGGATTCGATACCACGATTTAAGCGGCGTTTAGAAAAAATCTTCGGCAACACACCACTCACGGGATAACCTGCATCGGCTAATTGCGTGTCTACGCCTGCGGGCACGACACGTTCGATGATAGTGCCGTCGGCGGCAACGTGAACCAAACTCGGCGCATATTCTTCGCTGAGCCAGAAACTGCCGTCGTTCAATTTCACCAGCGCTTCTGTATCCAAACCATTGTTATTAAAGGGTAATGCTGAACCATCCGCCGCATAGCTGTTTTCTGTATTGCTTAAGGTGGTGAGCTGGCCTGCGGCATCCAACATTTTCAAATCATTGGTAGTGCCACTGATGGGATGACCCAAAGCATCTTTTAGCGTCAAGCTGTTACGCCATTGATAGCCGTGAGGGGCGGTGCTATCTAATTCAAATTGATAAATCGTCGGCGTAAAACCAGGGACAGGGAAGACTTTGCCATTATTATCCACAGCGCCTTGCGCGTCTTTGCAAAAATCCGCTGTGCCAATGATGTCTAAAGTACCACTACAAGGGATATTCGGACCGCGGTCAGTCACCGTATAAAACACATTGCTAGGTTCATTCGGGGCGTGAAAAGCGCCGCTACCTATGCCGACATCAAAGGGTTTCTGAGTGTTATTAGGAAAAGTGACAGTATCCACAGGCAAAGACACTGACAGCATTGACGGCGTGAAAGGATCAGACATGCTTAAAGCAGGCATATCCCAAGTTAATGCGCCGGGTTCGCCCGTGTGTGTCAGCGTCAAATAGTGCGAGACATTCATCAATGACACACCTGGAATGATTAAATTCAAGTTTTGCAAATCCACCGTGGTGCGGCACGCATTCAAGTGCGGGCGACAAGTATTCAGCGCAAAATCGCTGAGAGTCCAGTAAGGCGGTTCTTCCGGTACCAGGCTTAACACCACGCGCAGTTGATCCATCTGGCCTTCAGGGTTTTTCAGCAATAAACAGGGGATTTCAATGTCCATGTTTGCAGGATGCACACTAGGGGCGGGGCATAACGCTTGAGCGGCGGGTGCCCCTTCAGGCAAATGAGCATCAGCCCATGCGGATTGAGATAAAACTCCCGCAATGGCCAGTGGTAAAAGACGAACAGCAAGATGAGGCATGGCTTTAGAACGCATAAAAACTCCTTTATTGGCGTTGAAAAAAGCCATCCTATTTAGCATAGGGACATGACAGAAGGATGTCGGTGCCTGAGTACTGTGAGGAATCACGCCACTTTACTAGACTTGTCCGGGTTTAAACGCCGTAGCGAAAAGCAGTGGGATGGAGTGATTTTTTTCGTTCATTTGAGGCGAATAGTCATTCTATTGAACGAAAAGGAACGGGAAAAACCGCCCATATCCGCTGTTTTGCAGTCGGTGTTTTAAACCCGGACAAGTCTACTATTCCCTCGTGCCAGCGCTCTGCGCGGCATGAGAGTAAGAAACCTTTAGACAAACGGGTTCAACAAACGGGTTCCTGTGTACTGGAAATCCTGAATATTGCGCGATTACGCGCCTTTTCATATTTCATCTACCGCAAACACCCCCATGCTGACATCATCAAAGGGGACGATGTTTTGCTGTAATAAGCGGGTTAAACTTTTGGTCATGCGGCGTTGTACAAAATCTGGATGCAGGTGTTTAAAGTCCATTAAAGTCTGTGCCATGTCGAGTGCTGGCAATAAGCGTTGTTCTTCTAGTTGAATAAAAGAACTGAGTCCGTCAGAAGCGATGCCTATCATGGAATATTCATTTAATTTAAAACTAAATTCTAAACTTGAATGATAAGGCCGATATTGAATCTCAGGGCTGTTGCTGTGTTGAACAGATAGAATATGGGGATCAGGAAAACTATCACGATAGGCTTGCTGATGTTGAGCATCGAGTAAATAAGATAAGTAATACGGTGCATTACCTTTGAATTCGACCGAGATTAAGCTGACTGCTTGTGCCGCATCTTTGAGGAGAATATGCCCGTCACCATACAACCACACCTGCACGCTCTCGTCTTGTTGTCGTGCGAGTAATAAGGTGGCATCTAAGCAAGCGGGAGGTAATCGTAAAGATTGCGTGTGTTGATAAGCCTGCTCGATCACCGCTTGACCAAAGCCCTTATAATCTAAGGCATTTTTGCAGTCTTGCAAATGGCGAGCGGCGATATGTGCAAGGATTCTAGCGCCTACATCCGTATGCAGGGAGCTGCTACAACCATCGCATACGATGAGCCACGGAAAAGGGACGGTGCCCTGCAAAGCATAGTCTTCGCACACTTTATGCGCGTGTCCCATGCGGTAATAAGCGTCTTGTTTAAGCATTGGATATTAGCCTTGGGACTGACGTAGACCGCCTGCCCACCAAATGCGGCAAGCGCCTTCATCAGACACCATGCAAGGGCCGATAGGATGACGCGGAGTGCAGGCTTGACCGTATAGCACGCATTGATTGGGATATATTTTCCCCAACACCACTTGCGCACAATCACAGCCCGGCGGCATCGCACCCGCATAACGCCGTGCTTCGTCGGCATAACTGGGCAATTGTTGGCGGGCATCATGGGCGGCGTATTCGGGGCGCAAGCTAAACCCTGACGCGGGAATAATGCCCACTCCGCGCCAATTCGCATCCACCACCTGCATGACTTGTTGTAAATGCGCTTGTGCCGTGGGATTGCCCTCGCTACGCACCACTTGCGGATAGCAATTATCTAAAGCCAATTGCCCTGTTTCTAATTGGCGCAGCACGGAATACATCGCAGCCAGCAGGCTTTCTGCCGTAAAACCCGCCACGGCTGCGGGCATTTGATGCTGTTGTATGACAAATTCCCATTCTGGCAAACCCATGACCGTCGCCACATGTCCTGGTGCAATTAAGGCATGAAACGCCGCTTGTCCTGTGTTTAATAACATCGCAACCGCAGGCCAAGTTAAACGCCCTGACAGCAGCAGATAGAGATTATCCGGTACGCCTTGCGCCAGCATGGATGCCACGGGAGCGGTGGTGGTTTCAAAACCCGCCGCAAAAAATACCACGGCTTGAGAGGGATTGTCCTGAGCGATTTGAAGGGCTTCAAGCGGTGAAGCGATAGGTCGAATATCCGCCCCTGCCGCCTTAGCTTGTTCTAAAGAACGTGGCTGATGTTTAGGTACATTCACAGGCACACGCAACATATCGCCAAAAGCCAACAAAATCACAGGTTCATGCAAAGCTAATTGAATCGCTTCAAACACATCTTCTTCAGGACAAATACACACCGGACAGCCAGGGCCCGGAATTAATTCAATGGCTTTGGGCAAAGCCCCCCGTAAACCGGACATGGTGATAGAACGTTCGTGTCCCCCGCACACATTCATGAGTTTCACGGGTGCGGGTAAGTTCAGGGTGTGAATGCGTTGTAACCATTGCTGGGCGGAAAGAGACATGGGTAGACCTAGAAGAGTAAGCTGTGAAATAGATTATGCCGGATTATCCACATCCACAAATGAACATTGCAGATCAAATTGCGCACTTAAATGCTCGCCTAACGCCTTAGCCCCGAAGCGTTCGGTGGCGTAGTGGCCGGCGGCAAAATAATGGATGCCTAATTCGCGGGCGATATGCGTGGTTTGTTCTGAGATTTCACCGCTAATGTAAGCATCCACGCCCGCCGCCGCTGCCGCTTCGATATAGCCCTGAGCGCCTCCGCTACACCAGGCCAGACGACGAATGGGGCGCTCAGCGGCGATATGTAAGGGCGGGCGGTGCAGCGTCTCGGTGAGGCGCTGTGCGACTGAAGCGCCGCTCAGTGCGGCCTCAAATTCACCTTGCAATACCAGCGGTTCAGACGCGAGTGCTTGGATATTGTGCACCTGCCACAGCGCACCGAGTTGGGCGTTATTGCCCCATTGAGGATGCGCATCTAAAGGCAGATGGTAAGCCAGTAAGTTCATATCAGCGGCTAACAAGCGGGCTAAACGTTGTTTTTTTAAGCCGCATACCACGGGGTTTTCGCCTTTCCAAAAATAGCCGTGATGCACTAATAGTGTATCGGCTCCCAACTCTATGGCGGCTTCGATTAAGGCTAGACTGGCGGTCACGCCTGTGACCACATGACGTATTTCGGCGTTGCCTTCGACTTGTAAACCGTTGGGGGCATAGTCTTTAAAGCGGTCAATATCGAGTAATTCATGCAAATAATGAATTAAAGTGTGTCGTTTAAGCATCAGTTAATCCATTTTTGGCGGCAAGGGTAAACGGGCTTTAAAGTCTTGTTGGGCTTCATAAAAATTTAACGTATTGCTTAAGCCGGAATCAGTGCTTTTGCTGTCTTTACGTTGCAAAATGACGGTGTATTCGGCACCCGCTTGTAAGGGGCGTGCCGCAAAGGAGCTACGCGCACCCGCAGGCTCAACACCATAAGTGATGGGCGATTGGAGGCTATGGGACGCTTCAGCAGCGAGCATCCACACCAAGCCGTCAGCATTCTTTGAATCGGCTTGGTATACCCGCAAAACGTGTGCATCTTGCGGATGCCAGCGAATCGTGGGGCTTAAACCTTCACCAATGCTGAGTGTGGGTTGCTGTGTCTCATCATAGGGGTGGGTTTGGCAGGCACTGAGTAAGCCTATGAAACATAAGCCAAACAGTAGATTCAACAAGGATTTTGATAAATGCGGCATGATGCACCTTTAAAGCGTTAAGTGATGGATAAGAAATAGAATGGACTACTCAGCCAGTAAAGCCTGTAATTGTTTCTGCACGGCGCTCTCACCATAATGGCTTTCAATGTAGGTTTGACCTTGCTCGGCTAGGGTCTGCCACAGCGTTTCGTTTTGATACACCTCACACACGGCTTGCGCAAAAGCTTGCGGTTCATCAGCAATACACGCATTTTCTCTATCGGTTAAGCCCATGCCTTCTGCACCCACGCGGGTGGTCACCACGGGTAAACCTAAAGACATGGCTTGGCCTAATTTGCCTTTCATGCCTGCACCGTAGCGCAAATAGGAGACAAAAACGCGGCGCTGTGCAAATTCAGGCTCGACTTCATCGACCCAACCAATCGCTTCAAGATTGGGGCTAAGCCGCGCCCATTCGCGCATTTTTTCGCTTAAATGGCTGCCTAAAATGTAAAACTTCACTTGTGGGAGTTGCTGCAAAATATACGGCAAGACTTGCTCGACAAAGTAGTACACCGCGTCTTCATTCGGCGCATGGTGATAATTGCCGATAAACACTAAGCCGTCGCGTTGTTGATAAGGCGTGGAGGCTAAACTGGGGCGGGTGTGAATATTAGGAATCACCTGGAAGCTGCGCCAAGGCAGGTCTTTTTGCAGATGCAGACCGTCTTCTTCCGTGACGGTAATGACTTCATCTGCCATGCGGCAATTGTGCAGCTCTTTGCGCTTGGTCAAGATGGCGGCTTGTGCTAATGCGGCGTTGTTTTCTATGTCCGCTTGGCGTTGTTCACGGATGTAGTGAATGTCTACCGTGTCATACCAGATGCGCGTTTCTGGCGAGAGCAAGCGCACGAAAGGGATATAGCGATGAGCAATGTCTACGCGCCCAATAAAAGCCACGACAAATGATCGCCAAGCCATCGCTTCAGAGACTGTGTGTGAACCGCTAAATACTTCAACGCCTATATCTTCCAGTGCTTGTTGATAACGCGGTTCGGTGTCGGCGTTATCCGCCACAAAACTGATGTGATAGCCCAGTTGTACCCACAGTTTGAGCAAGGTGTAGAGGCGTAAAGAGGCTGAATCTTGATCGTATTCAAGCAAGGTATCGTTGACCACTAACACACTGTTTTTTTGCTCGGGATTTAAGCATTGAGCGCGAGTCGCCAACGGCGATAAGTGGGTGGGTAACACGCTGTGCCAGCGCGAGGCAAAGCGTTCTGTATCGCTTAAAGGCGGCGTGTGCTGTGGCGTGACGGTATTGCGATGATAACGTAAACAAGCTTGATGCAAAGCCTGCCATTGCTGTGCATTAAGCTGTTGAATTAAATCACTGATTTGATAACACAGGCTGTCGTAATGCGCGATTTGCACCCAGTCAATCTGATGCAAAGCGCTACTGCGTAAAATGATTAAACCACTCTGTGCAGCTTGAATCTGGCGACGATAACCGTGTTCAGGACAATGTGCTGCTTCGCCTGCGGCGGGAAACAGCAAAGAACCGTCGCGTGCCGGAATGGCGTAGCTCGCCAAAATAGTTTCTGCATCATTGATTTCCACGGGCAACAGCAATGCCGCTTGCGGCGCTTCGGCAAAGAGGCGTTCAGCCTGCTGCAATAAATCCGCATCGGGCAAGGCAGATAATTGCATATTCCACAAGATGACTTCTTGATCTGCCCAAGCTGTTTGTGTCAATACCAATGCGGCTTCCATCCGCTCAACCCAATGCAAGCTGGGACATAAATGCAATATTTGCACATCCCCGATATATTCCATCAATTCCGGCGATAAATGACCACATAACCAGACTTGCGCTTGAGTTTGACTGGCTTCCAAGCTATGCGCCAAGCGCAGCAAAAAGATGTGTAAATTCAGCGCACATTCGCTCACGCCTTCTAAATGCAGTAAAAATAAATGCTGCGGCACATCTGCATGTAAACGCGGAGATAAAGGCACATCCAACAATAATTGTTGCGCCGCATTGGGTAATTCATGCGGCCAATGCCAAAAGTCTTCGGAGCCTTGTTGCGCATGTGTCAACCACGGTGTTTTGCTATGACACCACAGCACCAAGGCCGTGTCTGGCGTGGCATCAGGCGCATCCACTTCAATCCAATACACTTGTCCACAAGAATCCGGCAAAGGTTCAAAACGTAAAGGAAAATATTGGTTATCCAATACCTCTAAACCATCAAAATGCACCACACGCAGCACATCGCCAGGGAGTCCTTCCTGCATGGTGCGAATGATTAAGCGCAAATGACAAGGATTGGCTCGTAGGCAGGTGCCAAATAATAAATCTAAGCGATAAAAGTTGGCTTCTGCGCAATACACCGTGAAACATAAATGGACATCAGCGTGATCCAAAAATAAAGGCGTTGAACCCAGCTCTTCCACGGTTTCCATATAAGTGGGCTGAGCATCATCGCCCGCCACAGTCATATAAGTAGGATGCAAAGCGGAGAGCGAACGCGGTGGCGGGATGATGCTGTTATCGACAGGCACCATCAGACGCGGTGCAAAGCTGTTTCGATACACATTTTGCTGATGAATCAAGGCTTGATCCGCTTGCTGCCAGTGTTGCTCCACCTGCACTCGGATATTATCCACGGCAGTCGCATGACGACGCACTTGAGGCCAGCGAGAAGCCGCCAATCGCTCACGCAAACCATTGAGTTCTGCATTAATGCGCAACCAGTGTTCGTGCAAATGGTATTTATTATTTTCTAAGGTGTCGGGTTGAGTATTAAAGGTCTCGGCTTGTTGCCGCAACCACTGTAATAAATGTTGATAGTCTTGCTGGCAATCGGCCTCACCTGCCAAAGCATAAGCGATAGGTTGTGCCAGCAATGCTTGTTCAAATGCGGGTTTATTTAGACCTGAAGCCAATTGTTCAGACAGCGATTCGATTTTTTGGCGCAAGGCATCATTTTCAGCTTGCAGGGTGTCTACATCATTGCGGGTCGTGGGCATAAGCATTCTCAGCCAGATTGATAGGTGAACCAATGAGCTGAAGGATGTTAGGCAATTGATAAAAAAAAAGATACCCGATGGCGGCGAATTTTCAGGGATGAGCGATGGGTTTGCCCCCGATTAAGTCAGAGGTTTTTGATTTCTACGACGCAGGTGTTGACCTTGTACAAACACTTCTTTATGCACTTCTTTTAGAGTTTCAGAGACATCTTTCAAACGGTTCCACAAAATCAAATCCATTCGAGATTTACGTTCTAAATCATGCACCAATGGCAATAATGTGGCATCAATCATTCCCACTAATTGTTCAATAGTATGGCCTAAAGCATCGGGAATGGTATTGATGACTTCTACTTTAGTGTGCGCTTGTTCTAAAACCTGGCTGATTTGTTTCAGGCTACTGCTTAAATGATCTTGGGCAGGCTGCGCTACAGGGATGTCTTTTAAAGTGTGCTGAATAGCGCCTAAATGTTGGTTTAAGGTGTCTAAACTGGGTAACAGCGTTGTGCCTAGATTATCGGCTTTACTGTGAGAGGTTTGTTGACGCGCCCATAAAGTCACACTTTGAGTTAAAACCTTCTGGACTTTATCTAAATGGGTGGCAATTAAACTGGTTTGGTTAATGAGTCTTTGCGCGGCACCATCTTCTTCTCCGCCTAAACTTTGGCGGCGCGAAAATTCAGCTTTAATGGTGTTCCAGCGAGCCTGTTGTTCTGGGGTTAAAATGCCACGTAAATCGGCTAGTTTTAATAGATTTTCTTCTGCACCTTGAGTTAAGGTTTGTGCCTCACCTTGATAATGGTCACTGATTAAATCATCCAGTTCTTTATCATTCATCACCGAAACAATTTTTTCTGCCAATTTATTCATGTTTCGATAACTGCCTTGCAATTTAAAAGGCGGCTCAGATCGATAGTGATCCGCTTGTGCAGCAGAAGCAATATATTGTTGATTGACTTTCAAAAGTACATCTTGAACTGTAAATAATTTTTGTAACACATTAATGATTTCATTCATGTCTGAACTTGAATATGAATGTGAAAATTCAGAACTGGGCACTTCTTCTCCTTGCGCTAAACGAATAAAACGGTAAACATCTTCGGGTTCACGATTGGCTAAGGGGGCTAGAACGGCATTTGAAGTCAGCGAGTTTTCAATATAACTCAGTGCAAAGACTTCTTCTCTGCCACTTAAAACATCACCCAGATTATAAATATCCGCACGGTTGGCTAACATGTCAGGGATTTTGAAAGCTTCACCGGATTCTGTGTAGGGATTGCCCGCCATCGCAATACAAAAGCGCTTGCCGCGTAAATCATAGGTTTTAGAGCGCCCGCGCCATACACCTTCAATTTTGCGTTGCCCGTCGGCTAAAGAGATGAATTTCTGTAAAAATTCAGGATGGCTATGTTGAATATCATCCAAATATAACAAGACGTTATTGCCCATTTCTAGGGCGAGATTGAGTTTATGCAGTTCTTGTTTTGAGGTGGCGTTGGGGGCTTCTTCTGGATCGATGGAGACGACATTGTGCCCCAAGGTGGGGCAATTTATTTTCATAAACACCAAGCCTAAACGCTGGGCTAAATATTCTAGCAAGGTGGTTTTGCCGTAACCGGGCGGAGAAATCAGCAATAACATGCCGAGTAAATCGGTGCGTTTGCTATCGCCTACGGTGCCCATTTGTTTGGCTAAGTTATCGCCAATCATGGGCAGATAGACTTGATTGATGAGTTTGTTGCGCACAAAACTGGATAGTGGACGCGGTTTGAATTCTTCTAATCTTAATTGTTCACGCTCGCGTTCAATGATCTCTTGACGCAATTGGCGATAAGTTTGATAAGCAGGCACACCTTGTTCTCGGTGTTGTTGCAAACGCGCTAGAAACTCATCTAATTGCACATCCAGTTGGCGTTTTTCAATACGAGGATGTTGTCCCAGCAAACCTTGAATGGAGACTTCGGTCACGGCTGAATTCACTTGGCGGCTAAATTTCATGAGAGGCTCCGGTGCGTTACGTCTGTAAGGTTGAATGACAGCTTCTTAGTTTAACTCGCTGAGCAGACGATTGATCATTTGTTGGGCTTGTCTGGCATAGCCGCCGCCAAATAAGTTGGCGTGGTTGAGAATATGATAGAGGTTGTATAGCGTTTTCCGCACGCTGTAGCCTGTATCTAAAGGCCATTGGGATTGATAGGCGGCATAAAAGTCTGAGTCAAAACCGCCAAATAATTCGGTCATGGCAATATCAGCTTCGCGGTCGCCATAGTAAACAGCGGGATCAAAAATAATCGGCTGCCCATTTTTCTGCACCGCATAATTGCCTGACCATAAATCTCCGTGCAATAAAGCGGGTGATGGCTGGTAATCGGTAAAAAAAGCCTCCAGTTGTTCTAGCAAGCGTGCGCCTTGAGCGTGTAAAGCGGTGCCAAAACCATTGCGGACGGCGAGTTGTAGCTGAAAGCCTAAACGTTGCTCGCGCAGAAAATCAACCCAGTGGTGGGTATAAGCGTTGGGTTGGGGTGTGGAACCAATGGTGTTATCGCGGTGCCAACCAAATGGGCTTTGAGTGCTGCGATGCATGTGCGCCAATTGCTCTCCAAGCCGAGATGAAGCTTGAGCGCTCGCGCCAGTATGAAAATAATCCATGACTAGAAAGGCTTGATGGTGCGTGCTGCCCCAGCAAATGGGTTGCGGCACAGCGATGCTGTGAGTGGCTGCCATCGCTTGCAAGCCTTGTGCTTCCGCTGCAAACATGTCTTCTTGAGAAGGGCTGTTGAGCTTAACAAAATAGCGTTGCCCAGCACCTTCTAATAAGTAGGCTTGGTTAATACAACCACCGCTGATGCTGCGTGATTGTTCGACCACAAAGGGGCGCTGAGTGTGGGAGCTAATCTGTGTTGCAATGTCTTGCCATGAATTCATAAAAGCTCACTTTGTCGTGAGTGCTGAACCCGCTGGTCGGTGCTCAGTGAATGAAACATGTCATGGAGTTCAGAAGATGAACTAGAAAAACATCCAGTGGATATTTTTCTAGTGATATATGTGGGATAAATTGATTAATCGGTGTAGGTTACATTTTCTAAGCAGGCACGCAATTCATTGAGCAAGTCTTCTCGATTGTAAGTGCTTTTCTGGAATATTTGTACTACTTGATGATTTAAACGTTCTCGATCTTCTGCCGTAATGTCTTTGGCTGTGAGCACCACCACTGGAATATGTCGCCATTCTTGATGCTCTCGAATGTGTTTGATTAATTCAAAACCATCCATTTCAGGCATCATTAAGTCAGTTAAAATCAAGTCGGGTTTAAGCAGGTCGAGTTGCTCTAATGCCATTTTACCGTTTTCTGCACTTTGTACTTGCCAGCCTGCTTTATGTAACAATGAACTTAATAACGAGCGGGTGACATCATCATCTTCTACTAACATGATCCATTGATTGCCTTGCACATCGGGCAAATATTTACTCAAGGTGCTGTATAACTGATCACGATCAATGGGTTTGTTCAAATAATCAGCAGCGCCTAAAGAAAAGCCTAGATTACGTTCTTCCACCATGGAAAGAATAATAACGGGGATATCAGACAGTTCTGGATTATTTTTTAAGGCCGATAAGACCATCCAGCCATCCATGCCCGGCATCATAATATCCAAAGTAATGGCATCGGGTTTGATTTGTTGTGCCATTTCTAAGCCTTGATCACCACCGTCAGCCGAAGACACTTCGTAACCCAATTTACTAATATAACTTTCTAATAAATCACGCACGATAGGATCATCGTCAATAATTAAGACTCTGCGTCCGTGGTGAGTGGCTAAACCGATGGAGGTTTGCGCTTCTATTAATGCGGCTTCGAGAGCGGTGACATAAGCGGGCAAGGTGACAGTGAAGGTGCTGCCTTTATTGGCTTCACTGGTGACGACGACAGAGCCCCCCATCATTTCTGCAAATCGTTTGGTGATGGTGAGTCCTAAACCCGTACCGCCATATTTGCGGGTAGTGGAGTTATCCGCTTGTGTAAAGGGCTGGAACAATTTGTCAATTTGTTCTTGACTCATACCAATGCCTTCATCGGACACCGCAAAACTGACCCAATCAATACCATCTCGTGTTTCACGGGATATGGATAAAGTAATGTGCCCGTTTTCAGTGAATTTAGCGGCATTGCTGAGCAGGTTGAATAAAATTTGGCGTACTTTTGTCAAATCGGCATGTAGGTTTCCTAATTCACCGACATGATCTTGCACTAAGGTATTATTTTTCTTAGCGACTAATGGCGTAATCGTCGCCATCACTTCTTGAATTAAACTCTCTAAGGCAAAGGTTTCGGCGAAGACATCCATTTTTCCGGCTTCAATTTTGGAAATATCCAATACATCATTGATTAAGCCTAAAAGGTGTTTACCGGCTCCATGAATTTTCTGTAAATCGGGTCGCAACTCGCCACAACCTAAGTCATCCATGTCTTCCCCTAGCATTTCGCTGTAGCCGATAATGGCATTTAAAGGGGTGCGTAATTCATGACTCATGTTGGCTAAAAAGGCACTTTTGACGCGGTTAGCTTGTTCAGCTGCTTCTTTTGCGCGTAATAAGGCTTCTTCTGCATGTTTGCGTTCAGTGATGTCTACCATGATGCCGACCATGCCAGCCATTTGGCCTTCTGCACTATTAAAGGCTGTTTTATTCACAATAAAATCATGAAATGTGCTGTCTATATAACGCACAAAGGCTTCAAAACTTTGTGGCCCTTGACCGAGTTTTAAGGCTTCATCACTGGCAATATCTTTATCGGCAATATGTCGGGCAAATAAATCAGTGACTTTACGTTGGATAATTTGTTCTTCGGATAAACCCAACATATCTTCAAAAGCGTTGTTACAGCCTAAATAAGCGCCTTCGAGATTTTTGTAAAAAATGGGACTGGAAATACTATCAAGCAGAGCGCGTAGGAAACTCAAATGATTACGCTGTAGGGCTTTTTCTTCTTCTAACAGACAATTTTTTTCTGCCAGTTGCTGAGTCCGTTCTGCGACTTGTTTTTCCAATCCGTTATGCGCTTCAACCAATTGTTTTTCAAAGGAATCAGCGTGTTCAGTCATGGTTTCCAGAGAAATCTCTAGATCAACACGCTCTTGCTCTGATTGTTCAAGACGTTCTACAAAGTGCTGTAAACGCTCGCGCAAGGGTTCAGGCAATTCGACGGCTTGACAAATAGCGTCAATAGTTTGGGTCAACTCTTCATTCTCAAAGGTAGGGTCTGTCATTGCAGGCTGTTTCTGTTGTGTGTGACGGGGGTGATTTTAAAGTCTTGCTGAGCGAAAATCCATGCCGAGTTTGAGATAAGCTGTTTAAGATGTCATGGGGCGTGTATCGCCTCTTCTTCGTGTATACATATCAGCAGCTTTTGAGCAGGAAAGCAAGGGTTAAGCCATAATCATTTAAGCGTAGATTTAAGCTTTTTGAGCAGGATATTATAGGTCTATGATTCTACAAATTCATTTTCTTATTATGCAGAGAAATAGGCGGTATGTGGTCATTGTATAGTAGTCACTAGTCATGATGGCAAAAGATAAGCATACCCAAGAGTCAGAAAAAATACAAAATCACAGAATAACTACAATATTTTAAGAACAAGTCCAATAGCTTGCAAACATACTGACAATCTTGAGCTCATTTGATGCATGGCAAGATGCGCCACCTCATATAAATATCCGTCTTGATAAAGGATGCTTTTCCAGTATGCTTTTAACACACTCAATAGTAAATTCTATTCTACCTGACTCATCATCACCAAGAATAAATTCTCCAGTATAACAATTGACTGCACCATACCCTGTTTGCTTCTTGCGAAAGTGTGTTATCAGAACTTCTAAACGTTTTCTTTTTTACTCTAAGTATCTCCCCATAGTTGATGATATTCATCCTCCATCCATATGATTAAATGGCTATTTTTTACATCATCTTTATTCTCATAAATCAGTGTTTGGATGTCTTTTTTTAGCATCAATCTGTTCTAGCTGAGCTTTTGGGTCTTTTTATCACTAAAATTCGCTTGATGTAGACAGTTTGTACACGATTTTTTGGGGGGATATTCAACACTCTATTGAGCTTTTATGTACCCTTTTAATTCGCTGCTGGTTATCGTCTCATTAGAGGGGATATATTTAAGGATAGATTGACACTCTTACTTTGATAGATAACCTCCCGATCCTTTATATTTCAACTTCAATCCTTCTGCACTTTGTTCAAAATAAATAGGCTTCCATTTGTCTATAAAGTGGATACTGATATCCATTTCTTCTGTAATCTCTGCACGGCTATATCGACGTATAGACATACGAACAGCCATAGCTCTTTTTATTTCTAATAGTTTTCCTGAATATGAGAAATAAGAGTGCATCTTTCATGAGCATTTCTAAAGTTATCTAGGCTAAATTTTGAATGAAAATTAAATCATTATTATTATACATATAGTATATATATAGCTATATATGACTTGATTTTTGTATTCCATTTTTGGCAAAAAACTGTCCTTGATTTAATTTTTCTAGATAAATAGCTCTCATTTTTTCAAAATGACTTTTATTTAAAGGATGACGTAAATGGTACAATATTGCCATATTGCGGACAGATTTAATTTTTACTCCTACTTTTTCAAATCGCCATTCTAAATCAGAATCTTCTCCAAAATTAGCTTCAGTATAGTCTTCATCGAATCCATTTATAGATAATAAATCCTGTTTGTAACATGAAAAGTTGCACCCTAAAATTCCTCTGATTTTACTAATTTTTGGTAAAATATATTTACTCAAAATAGAATGAGGATTTACATATATTGCATCCTCTAATGCTCTGCTTGTTTTTATTAAAGGATAAGCATTGTATAAATAAAAGAAAAAAGACTCTAAATTTTTTACTGAAATCCCCCCTGTTTTTAGTTGATCAATGAATTTTCCTCCTATATCACAACGTCTCCCTGTTAATACAACTTTTGGCTCTGATAACATCATGTGTGTTGCTATAAATTTTTTATGAGGAATACAATCACCATCAATAAAAATCAAATAATCGCTTTTTGAAGAAAAAACACTATGATTTAATGCTTTATTTTTTTGCCAACCATCATCAGGCTGAGTTAAGTGTTGTAGTTGTATTGTTGTATTGTTGTATTGTTGTATTACTTGCAATATTTTAGGGTCTTCTCCATCTTCCGATACAATGATTTCAAAATCTTGATATGTTTGTCTACTTAATGCTGATAAGATCAAAGATAAAGCTTCTAGGTCTTTATAAACTGATATAACTACTGATACTTTCATATATATTTACCTTGAATATTAATATGGCATTATTGAAGACTATACAAACTCATCTGGTTTGTAGAGTTTTAAGGAGAACACCGCTTAGAGTGCTATTATCTTTCGCGTACACCTGATTTATGTTAGCTATAGAATTCATATTTTGGAAAATATTGAAGAAGTGGCTAAAAGAAACAGGGCACATAAAAAAATCAAGCAAGTTTGGACAAACTTGCTTGATTAAAGATGGGGAATATTAAGTCGTTTAATCTGCTTGTGGATTCACTACTGCATCATCCAGGGTATCGGGCATAAAGGGTAAGATACGAGTGCCCAATACTGTCGCTATTAAAGCAATGGCAATACCCGCCATACCTAGTAAAAACTCCCAAAGACTAGGGGCATAACTAGCGACAACACCATCAAAAAAGCTGGATTCAATGACTTCTTTGCCTGGAAATATCTCCAATGGAAAAGCTTGACCACCAATGATAATGACATAAAGCAATGACCAACCTCCGACTAAAATCAAAGCAGAACCCAAGGTGACAGCGTGGCGTGTTTGGCCAAATGTAGGGTGATAGAAAATAGCTAAGGGGGCAATGGTACCGATCAATATATAGCCTACCCAAAACAGAAAAGTGTAAATACCACCATTGAGCAAAATAAAGGCTTCAAAAGCATGTTGATTGGTCAGATATAAATTGGTCAAGTGATAGACCACAACAAAATAAAAGACGCTGGCCACAAAAATGCCTAATAATTTTTTCATGCGTTGTAATAAACCATCACCTAATGGACGATCACAACTTTGAAAAGCAATAATGATATAGAGCAGAAATACCGCCATGCCCAAGGCAAAAGAGAGCAATACAAATAACGGCGCTAATATAGCTGTGTCGTAGGCTTCACGGGCGACTAAAAAACCAAAAATAGAACCGGTACCTGTGGTCAAAATTAAACGCCAAATAAAGGCCACAAAACCTGCATAGGGGTAATATTTTTGCATCTTGCGTTCCATCATCATCCATAAATACACGCCTACGATGAGTAAAAAGCCGTTGTAAAGATAGATGTTCCAGGAAAAGATGGATTTAAAATTATAGGTAGTCATCGCAACAACAAGCCGATCAGGGCGACCTAAATCCAATACTAAAATAGCCAATCCCCCTGCCAACATGGTGATGGCCATTAAACCGGATAAACGCCCTAAAGGCTTATAGGCTTTTTTGCCAAATACCGTTCCAATAGAAGCGACATTAAGAATACCGGAGGCTGCGACAATCAAAAATAGGGCAAAAATATGCGGTAGTCCCCATACAATTTGATTACTCATACCGGTGACATGATGTCCTTCATGCTCCATGTAGTAAGCAGAGCCTAAACCAATCGCTGCAATAGCAGCTAACACGCCCAAGACAATGAAAAAGCCAGGGCTTTTCCCTTTTAGTTCACTATAAGTTATTTTCATTTTTTAAGCTCCTTATAGCCCTTGGTAACGTACACCAGGGTTGAGTTCCATGTCGGCACGCAATTGTGTACTACTGACTTGTTGTAAGCGTTTAGACAATGCACTGTCTGGATCATTTAAGTCACCAAATAACATAGCGTCTTCTCCACAGGCAGTCGCACAAACCGGTTGCTCACCTTGATCTAATTTGTGTACACAGAAAGTACAGCTTTCTACGGTACCTTTGCCACGAGGAGCGTGGGCTTTTTGATCTTCTACAACTTCGTGTACAAAAGAACGGGCTTTGTAAGGACAAGCCATCATGCAATAGCGACAACCAATACAAATATGTTTGTCTACTAATACGATGCCATTATCACGTTTGAAAGAAGCACCTGTAGGGCAAACATCCACACAAGGAGGATGTTCACAGTGCTGACACATTAAGGGTAATGATGTAACTTTTCCGGTTTGTTTGTCCTTGACGGTGACTTTGCGTACCCATTGTACGTCAGTTTCAGGACGACCATGCCCGGTCAAACCATTGCCTTCGCTGCAAGCTTTTACACAATCATCACAACCTTGAGCACATTTACTGGTATCAATCAGCATTCCCCAACGCACTTCTTTAGAGACCGCTTGATCAGCCGTTTTAGCATGGGCGACTTGTTGCAATAATAAACTCGGTGCTAAGGCTAAACCTGCACCCGCCCCCGCTACTTTGAGGAAAAACTGGCGGCGTGCATTTTCGCTGTGAGGAACGTCTTCGTTCTGCGCACTGTGTGAAACTTGATGATTCATTCTGAAGCGCCTCCTGTTGTTTGTTGCGCCTGTTTTGCCATGTCAATCGTGATGGGGCTGATGAATTCAGGATGCCCAGGCATAGGTTTGACAACAGATGGTGTAGGCTTGCTGTTATGACATTGAAAACAATCAATATTAACGGCTGCGTATTGATGGCAACCACTACAGAAATGCTGTTCATCTTTATAACTGACAGCTTGTTGGTTCTCATCATAAGTAACATGACAATTAATACATTCTAAAAGACTATATTTGGTAGTCCGAATGCCTTTATGCATGGTTTCATCACGTTGATGCTTAATGAATTCCATGTGTTGGCGACGCATGGTTTCAATAGGTTCAACGCAAGCCTGAGATTCACTGGCGTGAGCCACTGCTTTGGGAGTATTGCGTGGTGGTGAGAAATATTCACTGTCCGCACTGGCAATGCTGTTGAAGAACAACAGGCTCAGCATAGCGAACCCAAACAAAGATAAAGGAGTGATGCGCTTTTGTTTCATAACGACACTTGATTTGAGTTGAAAACTTTGAGGTAAGGCGCGAAAGAACAACAAGGAGGGCATAAGAACCACCCTCTTTATTATAGAGGATGGTTCTTTAGCATGAATTCTTCACCCAATGCCCATGTCTATATAGCCTGTCGGACACACATCAGCACAGATATGGCAGCCAATGCAACGATCATAATCAGTGTACACATAACGTCCTGTTGTGGAGTCTTTTTTCGGTGTACGCTGAACGGCATCTTGCGGACAATAAACAACACAGTTGTCACACTCGAAACACATGCCACAGCTCATGCAACGTTTGGCTTCATCTTGCGCTTGCTCAGTCGATAAACCTTGCATACGTTCTTTGAAATGCCCTAATACTTCACTCGCATCCACTGGCATATCTGAACGTATATGACGAGGAGTGAAAGGAAAATGTCCTAAGAACAATTCATCCGCAGGAATAACTTCTTGAGAAGAACGGTCTTCGTAGTTATGTACAGCAAACTTAGCTTCAGAAGTGCCACGTACTTGCTCGTGACTGTATTCTTCAGGAGCCATATCTACTTCACTCAATTTATTCAATAAACTGAAATGATGTACATCTACTTTAGGACGTTTACCCATTTCTTGTTGTTTGAAATAGGTATCAACACTATCAGCAGCAATAGAAGCTTGACCAATAGCTGTCGTCAAGAGATGAGGGCGAATAATATCACCCGCAGCAAAATGACCAGGACGGTCTTTCACTTGATAATGATTGTCGGTATCAATGAAATTGCGACCATTATTCAAACCGTCTAAACCGTCTAAATCACCAAATTGACCAATAGCCGATACAATTAAATCAGCTTTAATCAGATATTCAGAACCTTCAATGACTTCTGGACGGTTATTCACCATATTGCATTTGGCCATTTTCAGACCCGTTGCACGCCCTTCCGCATCTTTTTCAAGACCGATAGGCATCACACTACCTTGAATATCCACACCTTCACGCAAAGCATCTTGTACTTCGTGCTCTGCTGCTGTCATATTTTCTACGGGGAATAAAGAGGTCAAGGTCACAGTCGCACCTTCGCGCACCATGCTGGATGCCACGTCATGTGCGGTATAACCCATGACTACATTTTCTGGGCGATCATTCGTATGTGTACTGGTAATGTGGCCTAAACGACGAGCGACGGAAGCTACATCAATGGAGGTATCACCGCCCCCTACCACGACTACTTTCTCTGCCACGATTTGTAAACGACCTTCATTAAAGGCAGCAAGGAAATCAACCCCGCTAATGCAGTTGGCTGTACCTTCCCAACCTTCAACAGGCAAGCCTCGTCCAGCTTTGCAACCCAAGGCCCAAATCACTGCGTCAAATTCTTTATCAATGTCATCCATGCTGACATCTTTACCAACGCGCATGTTCAAGCGGGTTTCTACACCCATATCCAAAATACGTTTAATTTCTCCATTCAGCATATCGCGTGGAGTACGATAGCCGGGAATACCGTAGCGCATCATGCCACCGAGGTCTGCATGATCATCAAAAATGGTGCAGGCATGACCCTTACGACGTAATTGATAAGCCGCTGCTAAACCGGCAGGGCCGCCACCAATAATAGCTACTTTTTTACCGGAATCTTGTTCGTTGGCGGTAAAGGTATAACCTTGTTCTAAAGCATTATCACCAATAAATTGCTCAACTGAATTGATACCTACAAAATCTTCAACTTGATTACGATTACAACCATCTTGACAAGGCGCAGGGCATACACGTCCCATCACAGATGGAAAGGGATTGGCATCTGTTGAACGACGAAAAGCATATTCTTTCCAGTCCATATCTTGAGAAGGACTTTCCATTCCACGTACAACGCCTAACCAACCACGGATATCTTCCCCTGAAGGGCAACTACCTTGGCAAGGGGGTGTGCGATGTACATAAGTGGGGCATTTGTGCGACCAACTGGATTGAAAAATCATTTCATCCCAGGCTTCATGCTCATGATCCCCTTCTTCAAAACGGCGAAAGGTTAAGTTCATTTCTTCTTTGCTTGCTGACATTAGGTAGCCTCCTGAACTAGTTAAACTTTTGTGCGCTATAACATAGCGACTTGCTTATTGTTTGCGAGATGGTCTCAATCTTCTTCTTGGCCCGTAAGAATGAGAGCATTGCTGACTAATTGATGGACGCTGACAATTTTGTCCATATTAAATCCGTAATAAGGCAGCACTTTAGTAAACTGGCTTTTACAAATAGCGCAAATGGCAGCCATGTGTGTAACGCCATGTTCTTCAACAACATTTTTAAGAGCCTGCATGCGTGGCAAAGCACCCTTGACACGTAAATCCATTAAATCATCTGTCAGTAAACCACCACCGCCACCGCAACAAAAGGTTTCGTCATGAATGGTATTGGCTTCCATATCATGAAAATTATTACAAACGGCTTTAATGACTTCACGAGGAATAATGAATTGTCCGCCCGGAACATTGCCCATCCGCGATGCGCGTGCAACATTACAAGAATCATGAAAGGTGAGCACCATGTCGTCATTTCTGGACTTATCCAGATTTAGCTTGCCTTCTTTCACCAAACCGGAGGTGATTTCACAAATGTGTTGGGGGACAGGATAATGAGGATCGAGAAAGTCAAAAGGCCCAGCTAAGGTATTAAGGAAACTATAAGCAACACGCCAAGCATGACCGCATTCACCAAATACAATGCGTTTGACACCTAAATCCAGTGCTGCTTTGCGAATCCGCAAGGAAATTTGACGCATGTTTTCATAACTACCGATAAACATGCCAAAATTAGCACCTTCAGAAGCATAAGAACTGATCGTCCAACTAATGCCTGCTTCATGAAAAACTTTGGCATATCCCATCAGGCCATCAACATGGGGTTCAGCAAAGAAATCTGCAGAAGGTGTGATTAGTAAAACTTCCGCACCCTTTTCATCCAAAGGCAAACGTACTTTGACACCCGTTTCATCTTCAATATCTTCTTCTAAGCCTTCTAAGGTGTCACGCAATGCACGCTCAGGTAATCCTAAGTTATTACCAATTTTGTAAACCTTACCAATAATTTCATTACAGTATTTTTGACCTTGACCAATAGAATCCATGATTTCTCTAGCTGCCATAGAAATATCGGCAGTATCAATACCATAAGGGCAAAATACTGAACAACGGCGACATTGTGAGCACTGGTGATAGTAGTTATACCAATCATCCAATACGTCCTTATTCATTTCTTTAGCACCAATGAGGTCTAAACCCCATTGCCATCCCATCTTGCCAAAGAGTTTTCCAGGTAAGGTGTAATAGCGACGATAGACTTGACGCAATAAATCCTGACGTGCGACAGGCATATTCTTGGGATCACTGGTACCTAATAAATAATGACATTTATCGGTGCAAGCCCCACAGCGCACACAAGAATCTAAGTACACACGCAATGAACGAAAACGCGATAGTAAATCGCCCATTTTTTCAACGGCTTTATCTTCCCAGTTATCCACTAATTCACCGGGATAACCTAAAGGGTCTTGAAAACCTGCTTTTGCTATATAAGGCCCACTGCCTTTCATAGCATCCGCTTGTAGTATGGGAAGCACTGGATATTCATGCATTTCCGGTACTTTAATATCAGCTTTAGCCATTTTTTTCTCCCTGTTATTTCTCAAGCGAGGCTTAAGTTATTTCGCTTCAGCTTTTTCTAATTCAGCAGCCCAGGGGGCTAAGTGACGTTTTTCCCGTGAATTATCTACTTGATTACGCGAGGGACTAAAGAAGATACCCGGAGCATGTAAGAGCTTGCTATAAGGAAAAATAATCATGAGTAAGAAAACGGCGGTGAGATGTAATAATAAAATAGGATCAGAGGGAATGGGTTGCCAACCGAATGACATCGCACCTAAGAAAAAGGCTTTAAGTTGAATAATATCGGTATGCACCACAAAGGTCATCATCATGCCGCTAACACCAATCAACAATAATAAAGCCAGCATCAAATAATCGGAGGGATTACTGATGTAACGAATACGTTCAACTGTAAAACGACGCACTAATAAGCCTATTAAACCTATCACCATTGCAAAAGCAGCATACTTGCCAAAGGGTTGTAACAAGGCTACCCAACCCCACACGGGATCAGTGAAATAACGCAAATGGCGTAATAAAACCAGTAATAAACCAAAATGGAACATCCAACCAAACAGCCATATCCATTTATTGGAACGAAATAAACTTCTGAATAAAACCACTTCACCCATTAGGCGTAAAACAACGCCCCCACGAGTCAGCGGGGCAGGCATGGTAGGGACTTTTAGAGGAGCAGGCGTACGCGCGTACTCATAGATTTTATACCCGACCCCAGCGACCAAAACAATGACCGCAAAGTAGAAAAAAAGTGCGTAAAAACCTGTCAGAAACCACATGGTTCTGAAAACTCCCTGTTGATTTAGGATAGAAAAACGGAAGGTAGAACTCTGCTGGCAGCAGATAGACGTTGCATTAATTGATGTCAAAAACAGAGACAAGCCATTGCTTGTCACATCTGTTTAGAGCATCATTTATACAATGTCTAGCAGCAAAGCGTACCCTTCCGCTTAAGAACGGATGAGAAACTTAGATACAACCCGTTGGTTTAGGTAAGCCTGCAAAACGGCAAGCTTGTTTACCAGGGCCATAAGGAAACAGTTCGTACAAATATTTACTGTTACCTTTATCTTTACCCATTCTTTTGCCTACAGCTTTAGTTAAAACACGAACGGCAGGTGCAATTTGATATTCATCGTAGTATTCACGCAAGAAATTAATGATTTCCCAATGCGAATCAGTTAATTCCAACTCATCTTGACCTGCTAAAAAAGAGGCTGCTTCTTCTGTCCAATCGCCTAAGTTTACTAAGTAGCCTTCTTCGTCAACTTCAATATCTTTACCGCCCACACTGATAGTAGCCATTGCTATATAACCTTCTTTTATTAGAAATTAAGTGAAAAGAAATAAGGTTGTTTGTATAAACAACTTATAACCAGGATTGTACAGCTGTATTCTCTGCTGCTAAATCCACGAAACCACCGTAGTCAACCACTTGAATACCATCAACAAGCTTATCTTCACTTAAGCCACGAGCTGCTAAATCAGGGCCTAGTACATAGATTTTGCTAGATTGCATGGTTTCAGTCAGTTTGCTTTCTATTGTTGTTCCTTTGATCGCACCGACAACGCCATCTTCAATCAATAAAATAGCACTGCCCGCTTTTGCCAGACCTAAACAAGCATCCAAACTATTACGCTCAAATGGAGATTTATTTACCGTATGCAGCATCTTCATTACCTTACTTGCTAGAATAGTTTTTAGAAGTTCAGCAGGATATCCTGCCCCGCTATAACATCTGCCAATTCGGCACGACTCACAACACGAATGGAAGGCTTTTCTGCCCAATCATCATCTTCGTCTTCGTAGACAATATCCATTAAGTCATCCACACTTAAACCGCGTTCGGTGAGTGATTCTTGCTCGACATACAGTTTAGTAATGTCGTAATCACCCAAAGCATTATAAGTGGGAGAGAAGTTTTTCATGCCAATATCGCTGGTGGATTGGCCTTTAGTAATTTGATAAACGCCATCACCAATAAATGCCAAACTGACATCCTGATCAAAAGCAGCTCCAATCAATACGACTTCCAAGGATTCCAGTGCGTAGACAGTGCCATAAGGGGGCTTGCGGTTCACATACATGAACTTTTTAATCGTACCTTCACTCATCTTTATTACCTTTTGCGCCTGAATTAATCACCAAATACCATTAAACGATCTGACTGGATGCCGGCTTCAATCAATTGACCTAAACCGGAAATACGAAAACCGTCTGCCAGATTGTGGGCATCTTTACCATTACGCTTAGCTTCGTTTTCATCCAAAATACCGCGACGCAATGCTGCTGCCACACAGACCACTAAATCAACATTGTGTTCTTTAGCGAGTTCTGACCACAGTGCAGTGATATTGCGATCATCTTGAGGAGGTGAAGATAAGCAAGTCGCATTCTGCACACCGTCATGATAGAAAAACACACGAAAAACCTCGTGACCTTTATCGATGGCTGCTTTAGCAAATAGGTAAGCCGAATCAGAGGCTTGGTGTTGATAAGGGCCTTCATTGATGAGGATGCCAAACTTCATAAGAACTATCCTTAAAGCTTTGGGTTAGAAACGAATATGGGTAGAAGCATTCAAACTACGACGTGCACCACGCCAATTATCAATATGAAACTTGGTAAATGGCAATTCAGTCAGTTCAAAGAAACGAGGCCAGCCCACACGTTCAATCCAGTCATTCATACGTTCCCATTCGCGGGCATCTTCTTTGTATACTTTAAGAATTTTCTTAACCACACCTGCGGCTTCTGGCCAACGAGGAGGATTATTAGGGATGCCAGCAGCGACTAATTTTTGGAAGCTGGGTTTGCTACGCGCATTAGAATGATTTCCGCCGACCCAGACAGCCAGTTTGGAGTGTTCTGGATCATTAATTTGCATAGGCGGACAAGGTGGGTAGCAAGCGCCACAGCAGATACATTTTTTCTCATCCACTTCTAAAGAAGGTTTGCCATTGACCAAGGCAGGACGAATAGCTGCTACAGGGCAACGTGCAACAACAGTAGGACGTTCGCAGACATTGGCAACTAAATCATGATTGATTTTAGGCGGTTTGGTGTGCTGAATATTAATTGCAATATCACCTTGACCACCACAGTTAATTTGGCAGCAAGACGTGGTTAAATGCACACGATTAGGCATATCTTCACGTACAAACTCTTCGTGCAATTCATCCATTAAGGCTTTCACTACACCAGAAGCGTCAGTACCAGGAATGTCGCAATGTAACCAACCTTGAGTATGAGCCACCATACTGACAGAGTTACCCGTACCACCGACAGGAAAACCTTCGTCTTGTAATTTTGTGACTAAAGTATCCACTTTAGTGGAATCAGTCACCATGAATTCAATATTGCTGCGGATGGTGAAACGCACAAAACCTTCACCTTGCTCGTCAGCGATGTCACACAATTTACGTATAGTATAAAGGTCCATCTGACGTTGGGTACCTGCGCGAACAGTCCACACTTCGTCGCCAGATTTAGCCACATGGTGCAAAACACCAGGACGTGGACGATCATGATAATCCCAAGCACCGAAATTTTTAGCTAAAGTGGGGTGCATATACTGAAACGGATCAGGTACACCACTTTCGATAGGCATATTTGGCATATTTTGTCTCCCGAGTCTTGTTTAGAAACAGGGGGCTTCATTAGCCCCCTATTTTTGTTTATCTATCAGCTAAGAGGCTGGTGTATAAAAAGGTTTACGCAGCTTCTTCAGCCTTACGAGAAAACCATTTTTCAGCTTCTTCGTCCCATGCATCCATGCGCACGTAAGAGCTTTGGCGTGGGCTATCAATCATGTTCGGATCAACTTCTAATCCAACACCTTCCAAAAAGTTCACCAAACCAATACGCTCAATCATTTCGCCTGTGCGCTCATGTTCCAATGCATTTTCAGCAAAGAAATCAATAGTTTCTTCAGCGACTTCAACCAAACGCTCATAATCTTCTTCGCTATCCAATTTCATGAAAGGAATCACGACGGTGCCCATGAGATCGCCGATTTTTAGAGTACGTTTACCCCCCATCAGCACGGTAACACCTTTGTCATCACCGACGGATAAGGCTTTAGTCATGACGTTAATGCAATGCATACAACGCACGCAGTTACGGTTATCAACAGTCAGTGTGTCGTCATCATTGAGAGATAAAGCATTGGTAGGGCAGCGTGTCACCACGTTGTCAATGACAGATTTACGGCCTTTTTCAGCCACATAGGCTTTCACTTCATCTTGCTTGACCTTCATATCATCGCGCCAAGTACCAATAACGGCCATATCTGCACGTTCAATAGCATTCATGCAATCATTAGGACAACCGGATACTTTGAATTTGAATTTGTAAGGCAGAGCAGGACGATGCATATCATCTAAAAAGTTGTTCACCAATAAACGGTGAATTTTTTGTTCGTTGGCACAGGATTGCTCGCAACGCGAACCACCGACACAGGACATGCCGGTACGTACTGCAGGGCCTGCACCGCCTAAGTCAAACCCCATTGCATTGAATTCATCAAAAGCTTCTTGCACTTTATCTGTTTCAACACCTTGGAACATAATGTCACCACTTTGACCGTGGAAAGCTACCAAGCCAGAACCATGTTTTTCCCACAGATTACACATATCGCGCAATAAACCAGTGGTGTAATGCATACCAGCAGGCGGCATAATACGCAGGGTATGAAATTCTTTAGATTCAGGGAATTTAGCAGCTACTTCAGAAAAACGTGGAATAACACCACCACCATAACCTAAAACACCAACGGTACCCCCTTTCCAGTAACCTTTGCGGGTTTCATAAGAGTGTTCTAATTGACCGAGCAAATCAATCATCATGTTTTGATAAGGTTTGCCGTCATCATTTGCGAGGCGTTTTAAACCTGTGACAAAGCTTGGCCAAGGGCCATCTTCCAATTGATCCAGCATCGGAGTGCTGTACATTTCTTTAGCCATTGTTATTCTCCTGTGTACAAAAAATAAACCGTCTCATACCTAAAGAGACGCTAGCAAACAACGATGTCACACCCTTGTCACATGCATTGTTTAGATTAAAACAACTGATTAAAATATAAAGGTTTTAATCAGTCCTGCATCTTCCCTGAAATCCTATTTCTTGAGCTGCGCTCAAGCTGTCATTTCAAATATTTTTTCATTTAAAAAATTCATTATCACGCCATAGAATGGCTTAATTACATTAACAGAGTCTAATATACTCTAATATTTAGCTTGTGGTCAACCATTATCAAAACAATTTACAAGAACAATCTTACTTCATAAATACACTTTTACTTCAATAACTTAAAAATAAAAAAGTTTTAAAACCCAATAAAAATAAAATATTACAGAAAAAATGTTAGCAAATGCCGTTAATACCTATTTTATATTGCAGTGCAGCATTACTTAGGGATAAGTTGTTTGTAGTATCCATTTGCATATATCCCTCTAAAAAATCAAGTAAGCATTTGTTTTATATCGAAGGTTAGCATTTAATAATAGATTAACCTTAGTCGATTTAGGTCGGTTTAGCAAGAATTTGATAAAAATGTTTGTAAATTACATCCTCACCCAAATAATCCAGTGAGCTTTTATCCATTGATGTCACTTGTGAAATACTGATAAATAAGCATCTCCTGTCACCAAGTATCATCAAAAATATCCTGATATTGATGACCTATCGGAGGGCGATATAGCACGCGATAGCTTATATCAGTCATGAAGCCTTGTACTTCTACTCCTCCTATACTTTATATTTAAGGTGAGATTCCTTCATAAATCGCAAATAATTGCGCTATGTACAAGTACCGCTGAGTGTGAGTGAGGATGTAGAGGTTTTTGGAAACGAGGTACACGCGATGACACAGGACAGATTGAACATGAAATATTCTTTTATAGGCTTAATTTTACAATTACTCCCGCAATGGGCGTGGGCAACATGCGCGTATTATTTGCCCGACACACACAGTTTGTTGATACCTCAAGTTTGGGTAGATGAACAGGCACAGTTTTCCGCCACTTTACACTTACAAGGTGATGCTTTTGTTTTACAACATAGCCAAGTAGAGACTTCTACCTTGGACGATTGTGCGGCGCATTTTAATAGTGTCAGTGGTGAATTGTTCTTACCCCAGGTCAATATAATCGGGGATTATTTTTTAGCACGCCTGCAAATGGGAGCAGATGTTCGTTTTCATTTGACGCAATTGGAAGCGCTCAATGTTCCCTTTGGTTTGCCCACAGCCTTGCCCACCAGTACATTCAATGTCTCCTTCTCTTCTAACATTACGACGGCCGATAGCTGGCAGGCAGTGCGTGCCTTCCCTCAATTAGAATTCATTCAACCCGTTTTTATGACTCATGCTCCAGGCGATCAGCGTTTATTTTTGGTAGAACAGATCGGTCGTATTCTCGCTTTTAATCATCAAGATGCGACACAGGGCATAGATTTAGTGCTGGATTTACGTGATCGTCTATTCGCAGGCGGAGAAGAAGGTTTATTGGGTTTAGCCTTTGATCCTGATTACTTGAATCATCGTTATTTATATGTGTATTACTCCGCCGCTAATCCCCGCCGTTCGGTGGTGTCACGTTTTTCTATGTTGTCTGGCACACCTGCCAAAGCTGATCCTGATAGCGAGAAAATTCTGCTAGAAGTGGAGCAACCTTTTGCTAACCATAATGCAGGGATGCTGGTTTTTGGACCTGACAATATGCTGTATATTGCATTAGGCGACGGGGGAAGTGGAGGCGATCCGCTCAATCATGGGCAAAACCGCAATACCTTGCTAGGCAGCCTATTACGCATTGATCCACAAGGCGATTCTTACGCTATTCCAGCAGACAATCCTTTTCTCAATCAGACTGATGTCCGCCCAGAAATTTGGGCTTATGGTCTGCGTAATCCTTATCGTTTTTCTTTTGATCGCGCCACGGGAGAATTGTGGGCAGGAGATGTGGGACAAAATAGCTTTGAAGAAATCAATGTCATTGTGCGGGGAGGCAATTATGGTTGGCGTTTATGGGAAGGCTATCAAGTCTATGATAATCCACAAAACTTACCCATTGAGGGTGTTGTTCCACCTCTTTTTGCTTATGGACGTGATGAAGGCGTGTCAGTCACCGGCGGTTACGTGTATCGAGGACAAGCCTTACCTGCTTTGCAAGGTGCATATATTTATGGTGATTTTGGCTCAGGAAAAATCTGGGCTTTGCGGCGTGGAGCCCAGGTAGAAAATACACTCATTGCCGAAGTGCCCATGCCCAGTGGTTTTGGCGAAGATGCGCAAGGCGAGTTGTACATCATTTCTTACCAAGGCGCGTTGTATCGTTTGCAACAAGGAGCTGCACAAGAACCCCCCGCACGGCTGTCCGACACGGAATTATTCAGCGACACTGCCACTTTAACGCCCGCAGAGGGCTTGCTGGAATATCAAGTCAATGCGCCTTTATGGTCAGATGCTACACAAAAACGTCGCTGGATAGCCGTGCCAAAACCCATTGAATTTAGTGCAGATGGCGCTTGGACATTACCTGTGGGCAGCGTATTAGTGAAGCATTTTGAATGGGCACAAACCGCTGATTTACCGCCGCACCGTTTGGAAACCCGATTAATGTTGCGCCAAGACACGGGCTGGGTGGCTTACACCTATAAATGGAATGCCGCACAAGATGACGCAGAATTGCTCAGTGGTGGCCTGCGAGATACCGTGACCTTACATACCGCCAGCAGAGAAGAGAAACGCAGCTATTATTATCCCAGTCGCACTGAATGCTGGCGTTGTCATCAGCCCGCAGCAGGCATGGCTTTAGCCATCAATACGCGCCAACTGAACCGCAATGTGGCGTATGCCGCAGGTGAAGATAATCAGCTTCGTGCTTGGCAGAATGCGGGTTTATTCAGCCAGTCTATCGGAGCGCATGAACAATACACTGCGCTGGCTCAGCCTTCCGATACCACAGCGCCCATTGCTGAACGCGCTCGTGCTTATTTGGATACGAACTGTGCGGTATGTCATAGTCCCGGCGGTTCAACGCCAGTCAATATGGATTTGCGTCATGATATTCCAGTAGATGACATGAGGCTTTTGAACCAAGCTCCAGAAGGCTTGCACGACGACGCTCTATTTTTGCTAACTCCCGGCAATGCGCAGCAAAGCCTGTTATGGAAAAGGATGCAAACCCTGTCAACACAACGAATGCCGCCACTGGGTAGTGCCATGGTTGATACCGAAGGTGTGGGTGTAATTCAAACTTGGATTGAAGCGTTAAAAGACGAAGCATTGTAACAAAAATGTTATTTCTCAAATGGGCAGCATTCATTTACCTAACTCACATAGCGCGAAGTGAATGAAAGCATTTGATGCCCCCCCTCATTCTATAAACTCAAGTAGAGCTAGAGTGTTTTTTGGATTTTAAGTGCACATTTGAGCCTTTGCATCATTCATTAGCTTCTGTGTATATT
The DNA here is from genome assembly GCA_016744475.1 of Thiotrichales bacterium. Taxonomy (GTDB): domain Bacteria; phylum Pseudomonadota; class Gammaproteobacteria; order Beggiatoales; family Beggiatoaceae; genus BB31. The sequence goes on from JADGEH010000052.1 coordinate 32,194, forward strand.
TTTCATCTGCAATAGAACAACTTTTCTTAAAGAACAGTTGTTCTATTGCAGATGAGAGTAAACGTCTTCTCTACGCATTCCTCCCTCAGCATCTTTATATGTAAAAAAGTCAGTAATGAGTTCTTGCATTTCCATATCATCAATTTTTCCATTAGCATCTGAGTCTCCAGGCAATAAACTCACTATAATGCTCATACTGATACTTTTTCCAGCATCATCATTGCAAGTGACTTTATAAACTTGTCCCAACAAATCAGTTCTAGGTTGAATGGAGATGGAAGTATCATCTATGTCAACAAAATCTAAATCATTCAAAACCCAATTACATTTACCAACGGCATTTCGAGCATGAATAGTAATTCCAGTCACATCTTCATCCTTATAAATCAGGAAATCTGAAGGTGATAAAAGCAGTGGTTGATTCACAGTAATCGTGGCTGTTGCTTGATTTCCAGCTTGATCTTCAACAGTTAATGTATATTCACCACTTTGCTCAGGCGCTGTAATCCCCACCATCTCTTGTTTATCACCGAATGGCTCTGGTTTGCTGCCAGTAAAACTCCAAGTATAGGAAGGTGATCCTCGAGCCACCACAAAATCATGAGTGCTGCTCGGAGACATTGTGATTTTCTTTGGAGAAATCACAGGGTCACTAGGCTCAACTTCAATGGTCAATATGGCGGTTGAGCCAGAATTATCTTCTACTGTCACGTTATAGCTGCCTAAACGGTTAGGAGCTGTATAAGAACCTATACCACTTTTTGCATCAATATTCACATTACCTGAATCAGCAAAAACGGTGTACCCCCCTGTTCCACCTGAAACAAGAAAGTCGCTGCTATCGTTACGAGTAAGAAATAGTTGTGCTGGATTAATACGCAATTGACGATCAACAAACACTTGTGCTTCTACCTTAGTATTCGCTGAATCCGTACAGTTTATCGCTACATTTTGATCCACTGCCTGACTGGTGGTGAATTGAACCAAACCTGTTTGATTCAACTATAGAGATATGAACTGATTTGTACGACAGGCTCTCATTTCAGGCTTTATACCCAAGGCTTATGAGTAATTTGACTCGTACAACTGAAATAACATCCCTATATGAACAACAATTACGAGTGTCTGAGCGGCAAGAACAGCAAGCAGTAGAAACGTAATTAGAGCAACTATCGTCTCCATAAAAATATAACAGATTTCAATTCTTAGTCATTTTAAGTTTAAAGTTTTCTAAAAAAAGCTATTTTTTCATATTGTAAAACAATTCAC
>JADGEH010000181.1 GCA_016744475.1 Thiotrichales bacterium
AGGTGTGGTTTTGAGGCAGTTTTTTCGGTTTTTTGAGGCGAATAGCAGGCTATTTGCTGAGAAAAAGCGGAAAAACAGGCCAAAATCCACGCCTTTGCAATCAATGAATACCCCTTGCAACAAGTCTATTAAGCACTAACATTCCGTTGAAAATCAAAGCATACACAATGGGATAGCGAAAATAGGAGATATAGGGAACATAAATCAGTTGTGCGACAGACCTGGCAGGTGTCCAAAACCTGCCAGGTCTTGATCAGGATGCTCCAGTACAACTGAAATATTATCTCTATAAACCATGATTTTTTGGCGCAAAACATCCCTTGAGTCACATCTAATACGGTTGAAAATCGGCGTTGACTGGTTATACGGTTTTATGCTTTAAGACCTCATTTTTTGCTTTTTTTAATTGAAAATTTAGATTTGGATCAGTCTGTTGTATCACAACATTTTCTGGGTAGATCATGAAATTTGCGCATTTTCGGGTGTCTATAGCTAAAGTACATCATTTATAGGCTTGCGATAGAGCCAAACCCAAGACTGCCAGTCCTTGAAGGACTGGCAGTCTTAACAACTGATGTAATTTTTCTATATTTGCCCTACACAACGGACATAGAACATCCTGGTAACGTGCTGGGATACGAAAAAATATTTCCGCTGGATGTCAACAAAACAGGCCAGCCATTGCCTTCCCCATATCAGTGACCGATTAAATCGCAAACACAATATATCTTGTGGTGAGTCAGGTATAGTAAATCACTCATTCAACGTACACTAAAACTCAGCTAAACTATATTTGCATCACATCAGCCAATATTAGACGGGTGGCACATTTAAACACCGCAGAGAAAAGAAAGTCGATACAAACCCTAGCCAGTCGTCTATGACAAGAACCCATCCCAACTGAAGCCTTTCTTAAGGGAGGTCTAATGACACTAAGAACCAAACTATCCAGCCTATTATTAATACTCGTGGTATTACCTTTTATTATTCTAGGGCAGGTTTCTTACCGCTATGTCATTAATGCAGAACAATATGCATTAAATAAAAATATGCAGCATTTGCTTAAAAAAACTCAAAACACCATGCAATTGCATATTCAAATCGCACTCAATGACATTCAGTTATTGAGTCAGGATGCAGTCATTAAAGATTATATGACTCAACCTAAAAAACCTGATTTGATAGAAAATACATCCGCCGTTTTAGCACGATTTAAACAATTCATTCAAACTCATGCTTTTTATTATGAGGCGCGAGTGGTCGATGCGGAGGGGTTGGAAAAAATACGCTATGTCATTGATGAACTAGCCACGCCTAACTGGACAAAAAACGAACAAAAACTAAACTATTTTCAACAAATGAAAATATCAGGCAATAAAATTGATTATTTCGCCTTAGAAAATCCTGATAATAATGAACTGGCCTTTTTAATCGGTTTTAAGTTTTATACGCGTGGAAAAATCTCCTCATATTTATTGCTGACCTTAAGACCACAGTTCTTATTTGATACCATTGAACAACACAGTCCTGAACAACAAGCGTCTTTAATTTTAAGCCATCAGCAAGGCAAAGTATTCTCTCAACCTCCGCATAGTCCATTTTATCAAGCCTCTAATAGCCAACAAATGGTGCAAGCCTTAATTCAAGAATGGCAGGCACAAGAAAAAACACAGTCGGTGTGGAAAACCTCTTTATTTGGTAAACAGCAATATATTATGGGGCGGGTATTAAATGATGAATTGTATTTGTTTGCCGTGTTACCCGAAAAAACGCTTATCGCTGATGCGCAGCAACTGAGTGTAGAATTTTTCATTATCAGCCTTATCAGTTTAGCTATATGTATTGGTTTAATGTACATCATTTTAAATAAGGAAGTGGTTCAACCCATTCAACGTTTAGCCAATGCCACACAAGCCGTGAAAGCGGGACAACTACATGTGCGCTTAAAACATCCTCAAGATGATGAAATTGGTGTTTTATATTGGCAATTTAATCGCATGATGGAACGTATGCAACAGGCGGTACATGAAGTAGAAAGCATGAATATGCAGCTGGAGGAAAAAGTCAAAGAACGCACTGCCAGCCTAGAGCGCACTAATCAAGCACTCACCATTGCACGCCAACAAGCCGATACCGCTAATCATGCCAAAAGTGAATTCATTGCCAATATTAGCCATGAATTGCGCACCCCCATGAATGGCATTCTCGGCATGACGGATATGATATTAGGCCACCAAATTACCCCTGATTTACGTCAACAAATGAATGTCATTCATGATTCAGGGCAAACCTTATTGGTATTGATTAATGAATTATTAGATGTATCGGATTTAGAAACGGGGCGCATGACTTTAAATACCCGACCTTTTGATCTACAGCAAATGTTGCATGAAGCCATTGCTTTGCTGCATTCCATCGCTAAAGAAAAAGGCTTGCAAGTTATCACTCATTTTGATGAAGACATGCCATCTTATGTGTTAGGCGATAATCAACGTTTACGCCAAATTGTCTTAAATTTACTCATGAATGCAGTGAAATTTACCGAGCAAGGACACATTGAACTGTATTTAAATAAACTGCCGCATTCTACGCCCGACAATATTGAGATCAAAATTACTATCACCGATACTGGCATTGGTATTTCAGAAGAAAAGCAAGAATATTTATTTGAATCTTTTAATCCCCTAGAAAATGTCTCTACCCGCGCTTATCGCGGTGCGGGTTTAGGTTTATATATTTGTTATCAACTAATTCAATTAATGAACGGTAAAATAGGTGTGCAAAGTAAACCGGGAGAGGGCAGTGAATTCTGGTTTACTGTACCACTGGCGGTACCTGATTATTTGTCAGAACCTCAACAGGCTGCCAATGCATTGAATGCGGTATTACCAGATCCCGGATTGCAATTACAACAAAAACATATCTTGGTAGTAGAAGATAATCGCGTTAATCAAATGGTGGCTGGCTTATTATTGCAACGCTTAGGTTATAAAGTCAGTATGGCAAATAATGGGCAAGAAGCCTTGAATTCATTAAAACACCACCTATTTGATGCAGTCTTAATGGATGTACAAATGCCTGTTTTAGATGGTCTCAGTGCGACCCGCTTAATTCGAGAACAAGAGAAACATACGCAGACACATTTGCCTATTATTGCAATGACGGCTAATGCTTCAGATACAGATCAAAAACAATGCTTATTAGCGGGCATGGATGTGTTTATGCAAAAACCCGTGACCCAAACGTTATTAAAAGATGTTTTAGAACAATGGCTACCGCATAAGGAGAAAACATAATGGCTGATAAACCAGAAACACCCTCATCAGACACGCCAGAACCTTCTACTTCAAACAACGCTGATACAGTGAATAGGGATGACAGCACAGAGGATGAAAATGGAGCTACTTTAGTACATTACAAAGATGTATTGCCCACGACTTTACCCATTCTTCCCCTATTACACCGTCCGTTTTTTCCTGGACAAGCCGTACCTTTAGTGGTGGAAGGTGAAGCCTGGAAACAAACGATTGAAAGTGTCGTTAATAGTGAGCATAAAATGCTAGGTTTGATTTTATTAAAAAATGCCGATGCTTTTACTCAAAAACCCGACACTGCACGACCTAAAGATTTCTATCGCATGGGCACAGCGTGTCGTTTACATCGCGTGGCAAAATCCGATGATAAGTTGCAAATCATGGTCGAAGGTTTACAACGTTTTCATGTGGATAAATGGATTTCAGAAGAACCTCCGTTTATGGTGCAACCGCATTATTATCCAGAATCACGTTATGATGAGGTTGAAGAACTCAAGCCTTATGTGTTAGCCATCATTAACACCATCAAAGAACTTTTACCTTTGAATCCCTTATATGGAGAAGAATTAAAGGTTTTTCTACAACGTTTCGGGCCTGATGATCCGTCTCATTTAACCGATTTTGCCGCCAGCCTGACCACTTCTACCCCCGCCGAATTGCAACGAGTCTTAGACACAGTATCAATCTTAAAAAGGGTTGAGAAAGTGCTGACACTTTTAAATAAAGAACTGCAAGCGGCTAAAACTCAGACTGAAATTCGTCAGCAAGTTGAAGATAAAATGGAAAAACAGCAACGCGAGTTTTTCCTGCATGAGCAACTCAAAGCCATTCAAAAAGAACTGGGCTTAGAAAAAGATGATCGCACGGCAGAACTGGAAAAATTCCAAAAACGTTTAAAAGGTTTGGAACTCACCAAAGAAGCCAACACCGTGATTAAAGAGGAAATGGACAAGCTTAAAATGCTAGAACCCGGTTCTGCAGAATACAATGTCAGCCGCAATTATTTAGATTGGCTGACTTTATTACCTTGGGGAAAATATTCTGAAGATAAACTAAACATTAAAAAAGCCCGCAAAGTGTTAGATGGTGATCATGAAGGCTTAGATGATGTCAAACAACGCATTGTTGAATTCATTGGTGTGGGGAATTTAAAAGGTAGTATTCAAGGCACGATTTTGTTGTTAGTCGGGCCGCCGGGTGTGGGTAAAACTTCTATTGGACGCTCTATTGCCGCTGCTATTGGACGCGAGTTTTATCGCTTTTCTATTGGCGGAATGCGTGATGAAGCTGAAATCAAAGGTCATCGCCGCACTTATATCGGTGCTATGCCAGGAAAATTTGTACAAGCCATGAAATCAGTGGGCACGGCTAACCCGGTGATTATGCTCGATGAAATTGACAAAATTGGTGCCTCTTATCATGGTGATCCGGCTTCAGCTTTGTTGGAAACACTTGATCCAGAACAAAATGTCGATTTCTTAGATCATTACATGGATGTGCGTTTTGATTTATCCAAGGTATTGTTTATTTGTACGGCTAATCAAATAGATAGCATTCCCTCCCCATTGCTGGATCGAATGGAAATGATTCACTTATCCGGCTATTTAACCAGCGAAAAGCTACAAATTGGGAAAAAACATCTATTGCCGCGCCAATTAGAACGCAACGGCCTGACCTCCGCCGATTTACGCCTATCGGATAAAACCCTGTGCAAAATCATCGAAGATTATGCCCGCGAAGCAGGGGTGCGTAATCTGGAAAAACGCTTAGGCATTATTTGCCGCAAAACCGCCATTAAAATACTGGAAGGCGCGGATAAACCGATCAAAATCACGTTGAAAAATTTAACCGATTTTTTAGGTAAGCCGGTGTTTACTCAAGAACAACTCTTACAAGGCGTGGGCGTTATCACAGGCTTGGCTTGGACGACTATGGGCGGTGCCACTTTAAGCATTGAATCCAACTGTATTCACCACTTTAACCGTGGTTTCAAGCTGACCGGGCAACTGGGGGATGTGATGCGCGAATCAGCTGACATTGCCTATAGCTACGTGGTGTCGCAGTGTGAGAGCTTAGAATTAGACGCGAAATTTTTTGAAACCGCCTTTATTCATTTGCATGTTCCAGCAGGTGCTACGCCTAAAGATGGGCCGAGCGCGGGCATTACTATGGCTTCTAGTTTGGTGTCGTTAGCGAAACAGCAAGCGCCGAAAGCCGGAGTGGCGATGACTGGGGAGCTGACCTTGACGGGCGAGGTGTTACCCATTGGCGGCGTGCGCGAAAAGGTGATTGCGGCACGGCGCGTAAAGATTTACACCTTGATTTTGCCCAAAGCCAATCAGGGCGATTTTGAAGAGTTACCGGATTATATCCGCGAAGGTGTGCAAGCACATTTCGTCAGCCGTTATGATCAGGTGTTTAAGTTATTGTTTTAAATTAAAATCTCACTTTGCACACACTACCCAGCAAGGTGGAGAAAAACCATTCGTATAGGCTCTTAAGGTATTACGAGACGGTATTTTTCTCACCTGACCTGGCTAGGGAATGAGGGGAAATGTTTTTTTAATTGAGGAGAAGAGAATGTCTATTGAGTTGAAGAAAAAGCATGTTTTTGAACTAAAACAGAAAGCCCATTTTGCAATTGGAATGAAAAGCCTGAGTAGCATTAAAGCACAAGTGGTTTTGGTATTGGATATATCTAAATCAATGAATAAGCTCTATAAATCAGGTGTGGTTCAAAACGTAATAGAACGTATTCTGGGTTTAGCTTTAAACCTGGATGATGATGGGCGCATTGATATGATGCTGTTTGGTACTATAGCAAAATTATATCAGTGGTTAAGACTGCCAGTCCTTGAAGGACTGGCAGTCTTGGGTTTGGATATATCACAAGCCTATAAATGATGTACTTTAGCTATATAGCCAAAATATATCAGTTATATGCGAGGGATAACGCTGCTTGGAGCGACATTACCTATAACGTTATACAACTCATATAAAATGGCTATAATGCTTATTCACTGCCAAGCATCACCATTGATGACTTTGATCACTAGACTTGTTGCGAGGGGTAGGCATCGTAGCGAAAAGGTGTGGTTTTGAATAATAGATTTCGGAATGATTTATGCGTCACCTTAACTC
>JADGEH010000182.1 GCA_016744475.1 Thiotrichales bacterium
TAATAGCAGTGACGGAGACCGTGGGAACGAGGAACAAATTAGGCGCGACTGTCGGCGGGTTGATACTGTTTGAAACCCGCCCGAACAAAACGTGGGAACAGCGTTTGCGTTGGGACACGTTGCAATTGGGCGACAAAACGGTGGAGTTGGTGGATATAGAATAAAGGCGGTTGCGGCATAAAAAAACCTGACGGTTCGGTGAGAAGCATCAGGTTTTTTTGGGGGGGACGAATAAAACTTATTCCGCCACGCTGATGTCTTTGCTAAACACCTCAGTGGATGAGTTGAAGTCTAAGAGGGAAGCGGAGACGGGCGCGGGCGGCGTTGGCACACCTGCCACAACCGCGACACCGTTCACGGTATTATGCCCCAAGCCGTTGGCGGTGGTTTTATTGCTAAAACTCGCTCCGCCGTCGCTGGAAATGGATAAGCCGCCAAAGGTTGCCACATAGAGGTGACTACCATTGACCGCAACACCGTACACAGCATTACTCCCCAAGCTGTTGGCGGTGGTTTTATTGCTAAAATTCGCCCCGCCGTCGCTGGAAATGGATAAGCCGCCAAGGGTTGAGACATAGAGGTGGCTACCATTGACCGCAACACCGTACACAGTATTACTCCCCAAGCCGTCTGTGGTGGTTTTATTGCTAAAACTCGCTCCGCCGTCGCTGGAAATGGATAAGCCGCCAGCGGTTGCCGCATAGAGGTGGCTACTATTGACCGCGACACCCCACACGATATTACTCCCCAAGCCGTTGGCGGTGGTTTTATTGGTAAAACTCGCTCCGCCGTCGCTGGACATGGATAAGCCGCCATTGGTTGCCGCATAGATGGTGCTACCACTGACCGCGACACCGAGTACGATATTATTCCCCAAGCCGTCTGTGGTGGTTTTATTGCTAAAACTCGCCCCGCCGTCGCTGGAAATGGATAAGCCGCCATTGGTTGCTGCATAGACGTGGCTACCATTAACCGCGACACCCCGCACGGTATTATCCCCCAAGCCGTTTGCGGTGGTTTTATGGCTAAAATTCGCCCCGCCGTCGCTGGAAATGGATAAGCCGCCATCGGTTGCCGCATAGACGTTGCTACCACTAACCGCGACATCGTTCACGAAATTATTCCCCAAGCCGTCTGTGGTGGTTTTATTGCTAAAACTCGCCCCGCCGTTGCTGGAAATGGATAAGCCGCCCTCGGTTGCCGCATAGAGCGTATCAGCCGCTTGCGCCAGATGAAAGGGTAAGGACAGCAAAAGCATTGCGGTTAAGCGAGTGACAAAATACTGCGCCCAAGCTTTAGGCTTGGTGGATTGTGGATTATGGACTGTGGGCGACACGTTAATTCCCCTTGATTAAATGTCAAATTAAGTGATTGAAAAGAAACTAAAGCAGCGAATAAAGAATGCAACACCATTTGTCATCTTAGCAAAACGTTTATCCACTTGGGCTTATTTTGGCCAGCCCTTCTCAATTTAAGACCATCTATTTTAGTCAGGAACATCATCCTCAAGATTATCAAGCATAAATCGCATTAAATGCTCCCAATTATCAAAAAACATATATTGCATCAGTGCGCGTAGGTGCTCGAAAAAGGTACGACGCGAAGGTAATAATTCATCTCTCGTTCCCACGCTTTGCATCACTGCCATTAAGTTTGACAAAATGTTGCGTAAATACACACAATTTAGGAGTAAATCTTGTACAGGGATATTATTTCAGTTGTACGAGTCGAATCACTCATAAGCTTTGGGTATTAAAGTGTGAAATGAGAGCCTGCCGTATAAATCATTTAATATCCCTATGGTACAGACCGCAACGCGGTCAAGGTCGCATTCCCAAGTGACACTTCACTGCCATTCAGTGAAGCCTTTTTAGCCCCAACAGGGCGTGATTGATACAGCCCAGGGCATCGCCCGGGTGATGGATATAGCGCATATTTAGCCCTGAAAGGGCGACATAACATGATATGTCGCCCTTTCAGAGCTGAGTTTTTTTCTCATATTCCAGGGACGTTGCCCCTGGCTATATAGCCAAAATATATCAGTTATATGCGAGGGATAACGCTGCTTGGAGCGACATTACCTATAACGTTATACAACTCATATAAAATGGCTATATAGATGTCGCCCCTTTGGGGCTTCACTGAATGGCAGTGAAGTGACACTTGGGAACAAGAGAATTTAGATTTAAGCAACAACAATGACTTTGTTATCTTTCAAATAGAACTGCCATGCGGTCTAGCCCTCGGCGATTACCAAGGCTGTGGCATTGTCGCCCCCGCAGGCAGCGACCTGTGGGACACCACGCTGTGGACAAGTTTTCATTGTCAGCCGTTTGCGATTCAATAATTAATTGTCCAAATCAATAAACAACGGATAACATTGCATTCAGTAGTGTTATCCGTTTTTTTATATAGAGATAATATTTCAGTTGTACTGGAGCATCGTGATCAAGACCTGGCAGGTTTTGGACACCTGCCAGGTCTGTCGTACAACTGATTTATGTTCCCTATAGATGTCGTTCGTTTTTACTTTGCAATTATTTTAGGAGAGAGATGATGTCACGTATGAGATACCTGTATATGTTGTTATTGAGCTTGCCACTGCAAGCCTTTGCACTGAGTTTTGAACCCGCGTCACCCTTAGTTGAAGTCAATGGGCAAATTGCCATCAGCGTACAAGGTGCGCAAGGAGAAGTGATTTGGTCAAGTAATAAAGGGCGGATTGAAAGTAATGGCAATCAAGCGACTTTTTTTGCACCAGCAGAGGAAGGCATAGCCACTATTGTGGTGGTTGATGGGCTTGGGGAGGTGGGTAATGTAAGAGTTTCCATTACTTCCTCAGACGTTTCATCGAATCTATTTTCTCCAGAGAATGTAAATTGGGAGTTATTTAATAACAGAACACGGATTCATGCATTAGCATTATCAACTGATAGTAATACCTTGTGGGTAGGAACACCTGGGGGACTTGAAGAACGAGATGCACGCACAGGTGAAATACTGCAAGTTTTCACCACGCTGGATGGACTGCCTTCTAATAGAATAGCATCTCTTTACGTAACATCTGCTGATGAGCTATGGGTAGGTACATGGGATGGTCTTGCTTATAAAGATATAAACAACCAATGGACAGTTTATGCATCCCAAAATAGTGGCTTACCATACCATCATATTTCTGCTCTTGAGCCTGATGGACAAGGAGGTATTTGGATAGGTGCTGAACATTATCCTAATGCTGGCTTAGCGCATTTTTCTGCTAGTGCTGAATGGTCAAGTTATACATCTCAAAATTCTAGTTTCCCTGATATTTTTTCAATAAATGATATTTATCAAGAACCAAATGGAGGGATATGGATAGGAGAGTATCAAACGCTTATTTATCGTTCTGTTGATGGTCGCTTTGAAACCCACACCCTAGAAGAACCAACAGGTGAATACAGCGTATTTAATAATATTACAGCCATTGCACCTGATTCCAATGGGGGATTGTGGATTAGCACTGCAGGAGGATTGGCTTATAGAGATACAAATGGACAGCTGAGTTTAGTTCCTTCAGGTAAATCAAAACCCGTTGAGTTTTTATTTGACTTGCCTCCTGGTACAAATAATGTGAGTGGTATATAGCCAAAATATATCAGTTATATGCGAGGGATAACGCTGCTTGGAGCGACATTACCTATAACGTTATACAACTCATATAAAATGGCTATATAGCAAAATTACATCAGTTGTTAAGACTGCCAGTCCTTCAAGGACTGGCAGTCTTGGATTTGGATATATCGTAAGCCTATAAACGATGTAATTTAGCTATATATATAACTGATACGCCTGATATCAGTTTTTATCCTTATTCAATTGTTCAAAATAATGAAGGTGAATTTTGGCTTGGCGGCAGTGAGTTAAAATACAGAACTCCAGAAGGTAATTGGAAAACATTAAATTTGATTTCAGATACACCTAGTAGTTCATTTTGGGGTTTTGATATAGATATATTTGGACATAAATGGTTTAGTACTAATAGTCTATGGCAATACAAAATAAATGGAGAGAAAGTTGAGTTTGATAGCTTTGCTAATTCTCGGTTTATTCAAGCAGGAAAAAATGGTGGTTTATGGGTGCAGTTAGAAGGAGAAGGCTTTTATCAAAAAGGAGAACCTATTGATTTTTTTATACGATTAGGAAAAGGAATCTCTTATATTTCTGTTGATGCTGATGTAATAAACTACAAATCAGTTGACTTTCCTATAGGAGGTGAGATCAATGCTGTCTATGAAGATGATGATGGCGGTTTATGGATTGCTAGTGATACTTATGATAAGACAACTAATACAAGATTGCCTTATGGAATTTCTTATCGAGATCAAGCTGGACAATGGGTAGTTTTTAATTCAACAAATAGTAATATTCCTGATAATGCTAATATTATAGATATTGAAGCTAGTTCTGATGGTGGATTGTGGTTTGGAACAAATAAAAACCTATTGTTTAGAAGCATAGATGGCTTGTGGACTGTTTACAGTAATGTGTATGACATAAAAGATATATTAACAACAAACCAAGGTTTATGGGTTATTACAGAAGAATCAGAAGTTTCTTTTCGAGATTTACAAGGAAACCGGTCTACTTATAGCCAAATTGAATCTCAGCTTCCGAATAATCCAAAAAAATTGTTGAGTGATAAAAATGGTGGCATTTGGATCGCGGCTGGTTCTAAACCCAATCATACCCTTACCAATTTTTCTGCAAATGGAGTATGGACACATTATGATCATAGCAATGGCTTAGCAGGTGGGATATCCAGTATTAAGAATGATGACAATACAGGGGTGTGGATTGCAACAGATTATGACGGCCTTCAACATCTCACTTTTAGTACAAAAAACAATTTAAGCCAGAATATTCAAGATGATACTAGCCTAAACTCACTGCTTAACGGACATCGCGCCGCCCTCCTTCTCCATCCTCGTGGTCAAGGCACAGGCTACCGCCAAGAAGTCTCGATTCAATTCATGGCAGCACATATTTACAAAACCCTACAAGCGCGTGGTTATGATAATGACGAAATTTACTTCCTTTCGCATAAGCCTGACATAGATGTGAATGGTGACGGTTTTGTTGACCGCAATGTGGTTGACAGCCCTGTTACTGCATTGGAGTTAGTCAACGGCATAACACCCCGCGATCTCACCCGCACCGATGTCCAACACGCTTTTGATTGGGCTAAACAACAAGGCCCATTGGATCAACCATTGTTAGTGGTGTTTGTTGACCACGGCGATAATGGCTTTTTACGCCTTGACCCGTTCAATGAAACCTTAGACGGCGCAACGTTGGATGCGATGCTGGATGATTATCAGCAGGCAACAGGCAATGCGGTGACGGTGATATTAGAAGCCTGCCACACAGGTACTTTGGTTGATGCTTTGGGCGGCGATAATCGCGTCATTATCACCGCCGCTGATGAACGATTGGCGTATTACGATAACTTGGGCATGATGTCGTTCAGTAAGTTCTATTTTGATGAATTGCGCCGTGGTGAGGATTTCTACAATGCCTTTACCCGCGTCAGTGACAAATTAGGCAATTCAGGCAAACCTTTTATCGCCCAAGTCCCACAATTAGACGATGATGGCAATGGCATTGCCAATACTGAGCGAGATGGGGTTCGCGCTCGACAATTATGCTTAAACGGCTGTTGGGGTGGTTTGTCAGGCGAAGTCACATTAAGCCCTGAAACCCTCGAACAGACGGTCAATGCAGGACAAAGCATCAACTTAAGCGTGCGGGCAGGCATCACTGAAGGTGGTATTAAACGAGTTTGGGCTTTGGTGATGACACCACAAGCCGCCGCACAACGCAATGAACAAGGTTTCACGCTTGCACCTACTCCGCAAGTCAGCCTCGTTCAAGATAACATTGACAGCAGCCGCTGGCATGGTGAATTCAAAGACTTTGTTTATCGTGGTGATTATACGGTTACTTTTTTTGCCGAAGATAATGAAGGCTTTATCACTACATCCGCACCCATCGTGTTATCGCAGCTAGATGGCGCAGAAGCGCCTACTGACAGCTCAATGCCTTTCACTCTGATTCCCAATCAAGCCGTGTATCACAACAGCGACCTACTCAGCGTCAGTCTGCCTGCTTTACCTTCAGACAAGGCTATCTATCTTGGGCTGGCATTACCTGACGGCACATTGTTTATTTTATCCAATCTTAACCAAGCCGTACTATTAGGTGCGACCTTACCCGTTTGGCAAGGTGGTGACACTGCCTTAGAACTTCCTATCTCGGCTGGGCTACCGCGTGGGCTGTCGCTGCGAGACAGGGAGAGGCGCAGCCGGGGTCGAGTAGCCCGCGACAAGGCGTCATTTTGGACGGTGGCGCCAGCGATGCGAAGGTCTTTGGTTCGC
>JADGEH010000053.1 GCA_016744475.1 Thiotrichales bacterium
CCGTATTGCTGTCCCGCTTCTTGTAGCAACGCAAAATGGCCTTGGCGATTTTTTCCAAAACGAAAATCATCGCCCACAATCAAATGACGCACGGCCAATCCATCCACCAATATTTGTTGAATAAATTCTTGCGCACTGAGCGCTGCCAGTTGTTGATTAAATCGCAAACACAATAAACGTTGAATCGGAAAGCGACGTAATGCCAATATTTTTTCCCGTAAGCGCGTCAAGCGAGGCGGTGCTTGTTCGGGGGTAAAGAATTCTTGCGGTTGGGGTTCAAAACTCATCACCACTGCGGGTAAATTCAGGCTTTTAGCTTTTTCAATCAATTGAGCAAGAACCGCTTGGTGTCCTAGATGAACGCCATCGAAATTACCAATGGTAGCGACGCATTGCTGATGATGCGCACGCAATTGTGTCAGACTGCGGATGACTTCCATAGGCTTATTTACCGCCTCCATAGGTATGATTTCCAATACTGTTAGAACGTACACTGGTATTGCCATAGTAGGCTTTTGTTTCTTGTACACCAATGTCATAAGCCGTGAGGTAGGTGGCACCTAAAGTCAGGCTGGTAAATAATAAAAGTGCAAATTTGTTCATGATGATGTTTTCTTTTAATGAAGGTGCAAAAGTATTCTTTGTTGTGGTTGTCGTGTTAGCTATCTGTTTTTATTCATTTTATACGGTAGATATGAGTCGATTAATCATCTTCATCTTCTGTCACAGGTTCCCAGCGGCGGTTTTCATGGCTTCGGCGATGAAACCATTTCCACATATAAAATAACAGACTCAACGCCATTAATAGTAGAAAATAACGCACCACAACGACACCCTCATATAATTCCACAAACAGTGGTGGCGGTGTAGATTGAGAACCTCCGTCAAACAACACACTTAAAGAATATTCACCTGCGGCAGGTAGCTTGAATAAAGCACGCGCTTCACGCGAGCCTTCGCTCCAATAACCATCACTATCACGCCCCTCATAAAACTCGATTTCTTTTTCCACAATCAAAACATTTTCTTCCTCTTTTTGAACCACCATCTCATAAGCCACCCAATGATTAGTTAAGCGATCAACGCTTATTCTAAATTCTAATAGTTTCTGCGGGTCTTCCACTTTAAAGGGAATCAGTGTTGGAGTTGATAGCTCAGTTTGATTGAAATGATATTTTAAGCGCGGTTGCTCATCAGCATTCATAAATAAAATGACGAACAATGCCAATAAACCCACCCAGAAGAAATACCCGCCTACTTGTCCCATTGCGGCAGTCAACCCCGGTTGATACGGCTGAGCCATGTGTATACCTTCGGGTTTATCCTGTGCACTTTTTTCTACTGAAAAACGCTGATAAATATCATTTGGAAAAAAATACTCTCCATAGTAATACTCTTTTTCTGTGTGAGCATCGTGCCCTTTGTAATAATCTTCTTCAGAAACACTATTTTCATAACTTAAGCATACAGGCGGGGCGGTCGCCTCAGTTATGTTCAGCCAATTACCTTGCTTAGCAATCCAAGTCAGTTCACCTTCTACATATTGTACTTTAGCGCGATATTGTTCATAAAGATAAAAGCGTTGTTTGCCTAGAAACACAGGAGCTTTGAGTTTGAAATTAGAAATGTGTGCGGGTTTGGGTATATCTCTCACCCGACGACTAAAAATAAAGTGTCCCTGTTCATCACTTAACCAATGATAACCATGCGTAGGCGAATACAATTGCAAGTCAATCCAAGTATCACCTTCTTCTGTCTGATATTGAATTAAACCAATAATCGTGAATTCAACGTCTTTAAGTACACCTTGCATTCCAATATGCAAAGGACAATGGGGGCGTAATGTATCATGAAATTGCTCAACGACTTTATAACCCTCATGGCTATCCATCACTGCACCACAATAAGCGCAGTTTAGACTGCGGGTTCGATGTCCACCATGAAGCTCTAAAGGTGCGCCGCACTGAGTGCAATTGATACTACGAACGTCATTCATAAGCGTTTGACCTCAAAAGGATCAATCCATTGGCCTTCATAAGCAAAGAGGTTACCGTTTTGAACTTCTAAGGTGACTAAACGACCTTTTGCACCGCTTAAATGAACATAATCGAAATTATCGCCGATCATTATCACTTCTGGAATTTCACCTTTGAGAGCAATGCACTGTGCTGAACCACGTTCAGTCACGCGCAAAGATTCGCCTAATAACTCAATCTCAACATCCACTTGTAAATCAGGCATAAAGGGCATTTTATCTAATGTCACCAGTTGTTCAATGGCAATATCTCCTTCATCAACACTCATCCAACATGCCTCACCTGAACTCATTAAAGTCCACCACTCATCCCAGAAACCATGTGCATATTCAAAACGCACCTGTCCAATCGGAGTGAGTTTTTGAGTTTTATAGGCGTAGTTTTCATATAAAGAAAATAATGAAGGGTAATCAGCCATCACTGATTCTAAGCCACGCATTTTAACGGCTTTATCTTCCAGAAATAACCCTGCTCCGCAATGCGGACAGGTGATGATTTTGGTATAGCGGAATTTTAATGTCAAAGGCCCACCGCAAGCGGCGCAATTATAAGCAGGATAAGGTGAAGTGCTCATGATGATTCAGACCTAGTATAAAGGAGAGGCAAGAGTAAAACGATTGGAGTCAATTTGCAAAATCCGTTAGCTACTATTAATCCATTGATTGATCGAGTAAGTATCGCAAGGCTTGCATATCAATATCTTCTGTGAGTTGACGCGCTTGAGTAAATAATTCAGATTGAGCCGCTAAGGGCGGTAGTGCTTCAATCAAGTCTAAAACTCCTTGAATATCGCCATGCCGAGCACAGTCTTTGAGCTGAGGAAGATATTGCTTTAATATTTCTATATCGACAGGGGGAGGCGGAGTGAGATGGTCGGTGGGAGGTGCATCTGCTTCAAATAACCATTCTAGTTCTAAATGCTGTTGTAAACACTGTAATAAATCTTCTGTGTTAATGGGTTTTTCCAGAAAATCATTACAACCGCAAGCCAAGGCTTGCTGGCGTTGTTGTGAAAAAACCCCCGCAGATACAGCAATGATGGGTAAATCTTGTTTATCTGGATGAGAACGTATCGCCTGTGTAGTTGCAAAGCCATCCAGCACGGGCATAAACAAATCTAACAAGACCAAATCAATACTGTGTTGTTTTAAGAGTTCTAATGCGACCTGTCCATTTTTTGCTTCAATCAGTGAAAAACCCAGCGGCATTAAAAGATGGGCTAATAATTGGCGGTTATCTTTTTTATCATCGACGATTAATAGAGTATAAGGCGTATCGCTCATACAACCAATCACTTGACGATGTTCTTTCTCCGTCAATTGAGTGACTTTCTGTAACACCGGGAAGTTAAAGATGACTTGAAAATGGCTACCAAACCCTTCTTGGCTATCTACATGAATAGTGCCATCCATCATATCAATTAATCGGCGTGTAATGGTTAATCCCAGCCCTGTGCCATCAGAACGTTGACGTTGATTTTCAACTTGGTGAAACGGATTGAAGATGTTGTCTAAATCAGCATCAGGAATGCCCGCCCCCGTATCAATAATGTCAAAGCATTGCTGATCATTATGCACTGCCACTTGAAAAGTCACACTGCCATGCTCAGTAAATTTAATCGCATTGCCTAATAAATTAATCAATACTTGGCGCAAACGTTTACCATCGGCATAAATACCATTAGGTAATGAAGTGACATCTTGGCAAATGAAATCAATGTGTTTTTGTGCGGCACGCGCTTTGAATAAATACACAATATCTTTGACTAAGGCAGGAAAGTTTAATTCATCAGGAATGATTTCTAAGTGTTCCGCTTCAATTTTAGATAAATCTAAAATATCATTAATCAAAGCTAATAAATGTTCTCCTGAACGATGGATGACATTCACTTGCTCTCGCTGTGTGGGTAGTAGTTCTGTATCACGTCGCAGCAGTTGTGTATAACCCAAAATACCATTTAAAGGTGTGCGGAATTCATGACTCATATTGGCGAGAAAGCTGCTTTTGGCACGATTAGCAGACTCTGCTCGATCACGTTCAGCTAACACGGCTTGTTCAGCTTGTTTACGTTGGCTGATGTCATGCATCATGCCGACAAATTTGCGCTCATGTGTAATCCATAATTCACTCACACCCACATGTAATGGCAAGACTGAACCATTTTTGTGTAGCGCTTCTACCTCTCGTCCGGGCCCTACAACATAAGTCACATTGGTATCTACATAACGTTCAATAATGTGCGTATGTTTCGATCTGAAATCTTTGGGCATTAAGATATTGATATTTTGACCAATTAATTCATTTTCCTGATAACCAAATAATTTTTCCATTGTATGATTGACAGATTCAATCACACCTTGTTCATTAATGACGACAATCCCCTCTACTGCGGTATCAAAAATCGTTTGCAAACGGTGTTTTTCATCTTCTAAACGTAATAATTGCCAACGAATTTGATTCGCCATCATCTGACAAGTACGCGCTAACTCGCCAATTTCATCAGTGCGATTTAAGCATAAATCAACATCATGTTCCCCTTTAGCAAAACGAGAAACAGCGATGGTGATATATTTTAAAGGTCGAGTTAAATACACTGCAAATATAAAGGTAAATAATACCCCTAATGAACATAATAACACCGCTTTTCTCACACTGTCATTTAGTATGCCTTGTTTACCACTGACTGCTGTTTTATAGGGTAATAACACACCCACATATAAGCGACGCTGCTTGAATTTTTCGGGACTCAACTGGATTGATGAAAAATAGCTGAAATTTAATTCATCAGAATTGTTATCTTGTTTTAAACGACTACGCGCTAATTCGTCTTTTTGTTGATCAAGTAGGGCTTTTGTAAAGGGAAACTCTTCTTGCATTTTATAGGGTTGTCCAAATTCAAAGCCAAAGGTTTTTTCTGTATCAGGATGGATTAAATAATCACCTTGGCTATTAGCAATATAAAGTTTCATGGCATCAGGTAGATTTTGTTGAATTTTAGCAAAGAGTTTTTGCATGGCTACATTGATGACTAAAAGACCGACGCTGTTTTGATTTGCAGAATAAATGGGAGTCGCTACTCGAACAGTAGGGCTATGTGGTTCTTCTATCACGCCATGCTCTCGGTTTAGATCAATTGGAGATAAATACAACTCATTATCGTTTAAATGAATGGTTTTTTGAAAATAATCCCTGTGCGCCTTGCTTTGTAAAGCTTCTTTTTTAATGTTTATACTGTCATTATCTTTGTGTCTTTCAACTCGCACTAACTCAAGACCCTTTTGCGCACGACCAATAAATCGAGTTTGTGTATACAAATCACGATTATTCATAAACCCCATAAAGGTGCCGGCTGAACAAGATAAGAGCTGATTTTCAGTCAGTGGAGTATTAGGCGGGATAGGAAATTCAGTATGATATTCAGCGATATATTTCAATGCGGGAATATCGGATAAAAATAAAACATCCGCACCAATACCTTCAAATACAATAGCAAACTCACGTTCAACTAATTGCACGGTTTGTTTAAGATGGGCTATTTCAGTTTCTTCAAGCAAACGACTGCCCGCGCTGTAACTGATGTAACCCACCAAGGCACTGATCATGAAAACCAGAAAGGAGAAAACTAGCGTAATTTTAGTGACAATGCTCATAGGTACTCATTGTTTTGAGTGGTGGTTTTAGAGCCTATACGAAAACGGGATAATCGGCTGCAAACCCGCCCTTTTGGTCAGGTTTTCCGCTTTTTATCAACACACGCCCGCTATTCGCCTTAAAAAACCGAAAATCCTGCCTCAAAATAGCGCATTTTCGCTTCGCTTCCCCATCTTCGTATAGGCTCTTAGACTTTGTTGGCATTTTGAGGTCAATAGACTTGTTGCCTCATGCCTGTTTTGGTTTCGTTATTTTTTACTGGCTGAAACAGGCTGCTATGAAAAAATGCCTATTTCAGAGACAAAACTGCTTGAAAACACATCTGAACCTCGGTGTTTTACGCCATCCCTTGGCACCTTTTTGAGTGGGTTCTTATCCATCTAATAACATACCATTCCATGAGTGTTTTGACGCTTTTTCTGCATGAAGGCTGATCGCTATTCCTGTGCCAAGCTCGCTCAAAGCGCTTAAAAAGCGCATAGCCGTCGATACATCTGCAAATACTCAGCAACTCAAAACAGTTTGTTATAGTATCTCACCTTACGCAGTGAGTGCGGAAAGACATAGACTGATCTTGTGGTACCTGCTGATTAAACACTATAGGCCATCGCGGTGTTTTGAGGCAGCAAGCTCGTCAATAATATCCACAGACCCACGCCTCTGCGTCATATTGGAACCCCAATCAAAATGAAACCTTTGTGCAACGTTAGGCTCTGTTGACATTTGGGTGTGAGATGGGTTTTTAGTCGCATTTTTGTTCTGGCAATGCGTTTTTTTCGTAGCCATGCATTCTATGGGTAGAAAAAACAATGGAGTCAGAGCAGAAATGATGCAAAAAGCCACCACTTTCAAATGTCAACAGAGCCTAAATCTTTAAATGCTGTTGCTACTCTGTATGAACCCACTAAATTTTCAATCTGTTGAAGATTTATGAGAGCTTTGCTCATGATTCGCCGTGAATTAAAATCTAAAACTTGGACACAAAAACTATTATTTCTATCCACAAGCAATACGTCTTTACGTACTTTGTTAGTGGTGCCTTTTATCATAGAAATTTTTGCCGCTGTTGGTTTGACGGGCACTTTGTCCTTTTACAACGGTCAAACTGCAGTGAATGATCTCGCTTCTCAATTGCGCAATGAAGTCACCGCTAGAATTCAGGAGCGTTTGCAAGCCTATTTAGCCATTCCTCATCAAGTCAATCAATTAGATGTTAATGCTGTGGAATTAGGCACTTTGAATTTGCAGGATCAAGAACAACGTGGGCGCTATTTTTGGAAACAAGTGCAGACGTTTGATTTAATCAGTCATAATTATATGGCGACCCCAGACGGGCAATATTTTGGTGCAAAACGGCTCCAAAGCGGGGGGTTTCAAACCATGTTGCGCAATGAAGCAGGGCATAATCAATATTTTTCTGTGGATAAGCAAGGCTATCCTATTGAGCGAGTTAAACTGGCTCACAATTTTGATCCTCGTCAGCGTCCTTGGTATCAAGCTGCATTAAATGCAGGAAAGCCTTCCTGGAGTACAGTTTACCCTGATTTCACGACACGCGGTCTGGCTATTACCGCTGTGCATCCGTTGTATCATTCTAATCCTCCAGAAGAGAAAGCACTTCAAGCGGTGTTTGGTGCTTCTTTAATTCTATCTTGGATGGATACTTTTCTGGGTAGCTTAAAAATTGGCAAAACAGGGCAAACGTTTATTATTGAACGTTCCGGTTTATTGGTAGCCAGTTCTACTCATGTGCCAGTGGTTAAAGATGATCCTGTTATTTCGGATACATTGCATCGGGTGTATGCGGTGGATAGTGATAATGACACCATTCATTCTGCGGTAGACCATTTGAATAAAATCTATGCTGATTTAAGTGATATTCGTTATAGCATACAAATGGATTTTAAAATTGATGGGCAAAAGCAATTTTTGCAAATTACACCTTTGCAAGATACTCATGGATTAAATTGGCTTATCATGGTGG
The DNA here is from genome assembly GCA_016744475.1 of Thiotrichales bacterium. Classification (GTDB taxonomy): domain Bacteria; phylum Pseudomonadota; class Gammaproteobacteria; order Beggiatoales; family Beggiatoaceae; genus BB31. The sequence goes on from JADGEH010000053.1 coordinate 7,672, forward strand.
TGGTACCTGAAGCTGATTTTATGGAGCGTATTCATGCCATTACTCGTGCCACGATGGGTTTGTTTGTGGTCGCTTTAGGCTTTGGTATTTTAGGCGGTGTGTTTACTTCACGTTGGGTGATTCGTCCAATTCAAGCACTGAATACAGCGGCTAAATCATTGGCGATGGGAGAATGGAAACAAACCGTACCTGCACGCCGTAAGGATGAATTAGGAGAATTGGCTAATTCTTTTAATAGCATGGCACAACAACTTAAAGAATCTTTTGATAAACTGGAAAAGAAAAATGCAGATTTACAAAAACTAGATAAACTTAAAGATGAATTTTTAGCCAATACTTCACACGAATTAAGAACCCCCTTAAATGGTATTATTGGCATTGCTGAATCCATGTGCGATGGAGCCGTTGGACCTTTAAGCAAACCACAGCGTAAAAACTTGTTAATGATTGCTCAAAGTGGGCACCGCTTGACCAATTTAGTCAATGATATTCTCGATTTTTCTAAACTAAAGCATAAAAATATTGATTTGCAGTTACGTCCAGTGGGTATTAGAGAGGTCACTGAAGTGGTACTAACGCTCAGTCATTCTTTGGTCGGGAATAAGTCTTTAAAACTGGTGAATAAAGTCTCTAATGATTTACCGCCTGCACAAGCCGATGAAAACCGCTTACAACAAATCCTGCATAATTTAATTGGCAATGCGATTAAATTTACAGAACAAGGCCGCGTTGAAATTTCTGCTCATATTGAAAAAAATAAGCAGTCAGAATATTTGATCATCAGCGTGAGTGATACAGGCATTGGTATTCCTGAAGATAAGTTGCTAACGATTTTTGAATCATTTGAACAAGTGGATGGGGGGAATGCACGCCAATATGGGGGAACAGGTTTGGGATTGACGGTAACTAAGCAATTGGTGGAATTGCATAAAGGACGCATTGGTGTATCGTCAAAGTTGAATAAAGGATCGGTGTTTCATTTTACTTTACCAGTGAGCGAGCATCCCACAGAGCCTCATACTCAAGTGACATTATCCGCAGAACTCAGCCGTAAATCATTAGCCAATGGTACGGATATCGAGTTAGCCGCTCCTGGACAAACGGCTGAATTAGACAGTTTAACTCATCAAGGTATGCGGCCTGATGAACCTCAACCCAGTGTGGCTCCAGTACATCCTAATGCTGATCAATTCACCATTATGATCGTGGATGATGAACCCATTAATCTACAAGTATTGGTGAATCATTTATCCTTACAAAATTACGCGGTGGTACAGGCCAATAATGGGCCTGAAGCCTTAGAGTTCATTTATAACAACGGTGTGCGTCCCAATTTAGTGTTATTGGATGTCATGATGCCAAAAATGACGGGATATGAGGTGTGTCGCCGTTTGCGTGAAACTTTCCCGGCTAATGAATTGCCTATTTTACTGTTGACGGCAAAAACACAAGTGTCTAATTTAATTGAAGGTTTAGATGCGGGAGCGAATGATTATCTGACCAAGCCTGTGGCTAAAACAGAGCTGTTAGCCCGCATCAAAACGCATTTACAAATCAGTAATTTAAATATTGCTTATGGACGCTTTGTGCCACATGAGTTTATTCAATTGATGGATAAACAAAGTGTAGTGGATGTGAAACTGGGTGATCATATTGAAAAAGATATGACGATTTTGTTTTCTGATATTCGCGGTTTTACTAGCATTTCAGAAACCATGACACCACAGGAAAATTTTGATTTTATTAATGCTTATTTAAGTCGAATGGAACCCATTATTGGTAAGCATCAGGGATTCATTGATAAGTACATCGGTGATGCGATTATGGCTTTATTTCCCGTCAGCGTGGATCAAGCGGTGGCGGCTGCGGTGGGAATGCTGTTTCGTTTGGTGGAATACAACACCACACGCGGACGACCAGGCCGTCCGGTATTGAAAATCGGTATTGGTGTGCATACGGGATTGCTCATGATGGGCACGGTAGGTGGAGAAAACCGCATGGATGGCACGGTCATCGCGGATGCTGTGAATTTGGCTTCGCGGACAGAGGGTTTGACCAAAACCTACGGAGTGGCTTTGTTAATTACGGAGCAAGTGTATAAGCGCTTGCAAACCCGTGATCATTATAAAATCCGCGTGATTGATCGAGTCCGCGTGAAAGGCAAAACCGAAGCGGTGACGGTGTATGAAATATTTGATGCTGATCCGCCGGAGATAGTGGACGGTAAACTGCGCACATTAGAGGATTTTGAACGCGGTTTTCATGCCTATCATGCCGATGATTTATCCACGGCTCATCAGTTTTTTGAGCAAGTGTTAGCTGTTAATCCCGGCGATAAAACTGCACAACTGTATTTAACGCGCTGCCAGATGTCTGAGGATTAGACTTGTCCAGGTGAGTGCCCTCCGTGCTAAACATTGATTCTAAAAGTAAGACTATTAATCACAGGAATGTTCTTATGCAGCAAAAATCATTAGTTGTTTGTTTATTACTGGCTGGGATGATGTGCTCCACCCCTTCATGGGCAGAATCCCCAGAGCGGCGCGGTTTATTGGATGATATTGGTAATGTCATTGATGATGGACTCAATGATTTAGGCAATGCGATTGATGATGTAGGGCAAAGCATTAGCCAGTGGTGGAATGGTTTTGACCCGCTGGATGCTGCTACATGGCCTGATGATTTAGGCAGTATTGACAACCACTTATTCACTGATTTTGATAGCGGCAGTGTGACCCAGTTTTTTAATAACACGGGCGAGCGTTTGGGGGAATTAAGCAGTGATTTATTTTCTCAAGTCAGTTGGGAACAATTCAGTGGCATGGGACAACATGCGCTGAATCAATTACAACCCAAGCAATTTTTTGCTTTGCCCGATAGCATTCTTGAACAATTAAATACGCGCCAAATAGCCGCATTGGCAGAGGGTGTTTGGCAGCAAATAGATGCGGTGAATTTCAAACGCTTGCCTCAGCATTTATATCAAGCACTGGATGCGGATCGCTTTGCGCAATTACCTGCTGAGGTGTTTGCTGATTTCACGGCTGAAGAGTTAGCGACTTTTGCGGCTGATAGTTTTCGAGGTTTAACCGGCGAGCAATTTGTGCAATTGCGTGATGAAGCATTGGGTCATCTCAATACGGCACAATTAGCTCAATTACCCGCCAGTGTTTTAAGCCAGATGGGTTTTGAAGAATTGCAAACCCTAGACAAGAAGGCGTGGTGGGGGATGGCGCAACAAGCGCCGGGGCGTTTTAGTGATTGGCTCACGCAACTCGACAGCACGCGCCTTTCGCCTGAGCAATTGAGCGAATATTTACCCCAAGGTTTAGAGATTGATCCGCTGACTGGCGAGTTTATCTTAGTCCCTGAAAATTTCTTGTTGTCCTATCCGCGCTTACAATTTGCAGCCAATTTATTACCCAACAGCGTGCGCTATCAGCCGCCTTATGATTTAAGCCAAGGTTTTGGCTTAGGCGGCGGTGGTGCTGATGCTTTGGGACATTTACAAAGCATTGTCAATGGTCAAATCACAGGTTTTGATGTGCAACAAACGGCTGAAGGTGTTCTCGAACTCGCAGGCCCTGGCGGTTTTAGCCTGCCTTTTTGGGTGTTGGACGCGCAAGTGCGTAAAGTCTCAGATGACGTGCCTTCTGGCATTGGTGTGGATGTCAGCACGGGCGCTTTCAGTCTGACTTCAGAGAATGGCATTCAATTTAATTTGGTGTACGCCCCTCCTAGCATTCTGAATTTGGCTCATTTATTTGGCGTGGGCATAGACACCGATGATCCTGGTCGTTTGGAGATTAATCAGCATGGCGTGGTGTGTACGGTGCCGCCGCGTCATCAACACACCGATGCTAACGCTTGGTATCCGCCTTATCGTATGAATGCTTATACAGCGGCATTACAAGACGCTGAAGGCGGCGGTCAGGTCACGCGCTTGCCCGGTACGCCTGAAGGTTTTAATCAACGTTTGCAGATTCAATATGATAATGGCAGTGAACAAATCGCCTATCCTACCGTGCCTGATCCCACGGCCTTTAGTCAGGCTTTGCAAGTGTTAGGTTTGCCCGCGCACTTCATCACGTATCAAGCAGATGGCGGATTTAACGTGTTAATTCCACAAGCAGATGGTCATCTGAGACCGCTGCGCGTATGGTTTAGTCACACCGCAGAAATGCTCGATGTGGCACCAGGGGACAATATCTCCTCTGAATTTGATTTTAGTGATTTAAACAATATGGCCTTTATAACGGCCTTGGATTGTGCGGATAATAAGCAATTACGTTTACCCTTTCAGATTGAATGGCTAGATGAATAGACTTGTTGCGAGGGGTAGGTATCGTATCCATCTCACTGTTTATCAGTGCTATGGTGATCTGTGTAACAATTATAATCAGCAGCACTTGATCTTTGACATAATATGTACCATATTATGTCTTAACTTCATTAACCGGAGGATGAAATGAGTCATCAAGACAAATTAACCACTTTATTGGCAGGCTTAGACGGTGCAGTGTCTGAATTAGAACTGAACTTCAAAGCGGAACTCATTAAAGGAGAAGAAGATAGCAACGATGTATTACTCGTCACTATCGAAGATCGTGAAGAATTTCCCGTCTATGTCACAGTGGACGACAGCCAGGTTTTATGCATTTCATATTTATGGAAAGAAGATGAAGTCAAACCTGAAAGCCGTACCGAGATGCTGGAAGCGATGCTGAGCATGAACGTTCCCATGCCATTATCCGCCTTTTCAAAACTCGGTCGCCAATATCTGATTTTTGGTGCTGTCAGCCGCCGTGTGTCAGTGGATGAAGTCATTGAAGAAATTGAAACCTTAAGCGAAAACACCTTGACTGCGGTGGAAGAATTCGCTGACTACTTGAACGCCTAATCGTCATTTTACAAGGAGATTATCATGGGCTTTTTTAGCAAGTTATTTACTGCTGTGCGTGGTGCTGCCAATGAATCAGGCGAGGCACTATTAGATACTCAATCCATGCGAATTTTAGAACAAGAAATTCGTGATGCTAACCAAAGCTTAGATGAAGCAAAAGAAAACCTCACCAAAGTGATTGCCCAGCAAATGGGAGTAGAACGTGATGTTAAACGTTTGCGCAAAGCTTTGAATGAATATGAAAATTATGCCATGCAAGCTTTGGATAAAGGGGATGACACTTTAGCGGGGGAAATTGCAGATAAAATTGCCGAAGTTGAAAATGAACTGGAAGCGCAACAAAGCGTGCTGGATGGTTACAAAAATAGTGTGTCCAATTTGAAACGCACGATTCGTGATACTGAGCGCAATGTTAAATCAATGGCACGCGAAATTAACGTAGTGAAAACCACTACTAAAGTGAATAAAGCCAAAGAAGTCGCAGCAGCGCAATTTTCTGGTAGCAATTCATCTCTGCGTACCGCTTCTGATTCACTGGAACGCATCAAAAAACGTCAACAAGAACGCACTGATCGAATGAATGCAGCATTGCAAATGCAACGTGAAGAAGCTGGCGATGGTTTGCAAGAAAAACTGAAATCTGCGGGCATCATTAGTGCGGAAGCCTCCAGTAGTTCTGTTTTAGAACGCCTAAAACAACGCCGTGCAGGCCAAGTGCCTAAACCTCCTGTCAGTTAATTCCTGATCATTAGCTACTATTCAAACATCGCCTCTTTATTGGTGAAGCAAAGATGATTTTTCCGCGCTTGAATCTGTTTTCAAGCGTGGAATCAAACCTTTGTGTCACATCAGCAAAAGAGGTGATGTTTTTTATGTTCAAATGAAAACTATGGGCAATTTACCCAATAAATGGAAAAAATCTGAAAAAAGCCTGCGAGCTGTACAACTGGCTTTTGAATTCAACCAAGGTATTTCAGATACTATCCGTCGGCAGGCCAGCCAACATGGCTTAAGTTCCTCTGATCAAATTCGCCAGATTATTGGTTTACAACCTAAAAAACCTGTGCGTCCACGCTTGACTGTTTCCTTGTCAGAAGAAGATTACCAATTCTTAAGCCAACGTTATACTATTCCTGCTGACGATAAACCCGCTATTCGCAAAGCCATTGCAGCGGAATTAATCGCTTTTTCTGATTCTGAAACCGATACTTAACACACTATTGACCGAGATGACAGAAGCCTGTGAATTCAATAAAATCAGCAAGTACATATTAAACACTGACTTAATCATCCAGCATAAAAAAACAGCCCTACATGTCAATGTAGAGCTGTGGGAGGCTAACGCTTGAACCTTAACGCCTTAAATAGTAAAAAAATACTTTATATCATTGCTGGCATTGTCATTGGTTTGGCAGTGTTATATGCCTTGTATTGGGTTTTTAGCTTTGTGATACAAATTTTGATTTATGCCGCAATCATTTTAGTCGTGTATATCGTCTTAAAAAAACAAGGATTTTTTAAATAAAAGGGCATTGATGGGGGTGAGGAAAAGGCTTTACAGCCTTTAGAGCCTATACGGAGATGGGGAATCGAAGCGAAAATCCGCCATTTTGAGGCGGGTTTTTCGGTTTTTTAAGGCGAATAGCGGGCTATTTAACGAAAAAAAGCGGAAACCCTGGCCAAAAGGGCGGGTTTGCAGCCGATTATCCCATTTTCGTATAGGCTCTTATTCTCATGTCTATCTTGTTGACCATACGGTGTGTTTCACAACGGATGTAAAGAGAGTTACTGACAGACCAAAGCCGCTGCTTTTAAGCGTGTTGCTCGGCAATTCTTTTTGGCCTCACCCACACACCATTTTTTCTTATCATTCCAGCCTGAAATCACCCCACGCCGTCCATTAGAGCATCCCACTTTATAGACATAATAAGTGCCACCAAACATGGTTTTTTGTTTCGATGCAAAAGCAATATTGGTGGGCTTAGCTGCACCCGCCGATGCGCTAAAGCACAACAACGCCACCAGTAATGTTGTCATTAAAATCTTCATCAGATACTCCCTGCTATTTAGACATTAGACCTGTGTAAGTCTATTTAAATGCCCACCTTACGCAAAGCGGAGAGCGGTCAAGAAACATATCCGCTAAACTACACTCAAACCAAAGATGAGATATTATCGGGCGCGTTGTTCAAGTGCTTAGAAGGCAAAAAATGAACCATAAATTAAGAGCCTATACGAAGATGGGGAATCGAAGCGAAAATGCGCCATTTTGAGGCTGATTTTTCGGTTTTTTAAGGCGAATAGCGGGCTATTTAACGAAAAAAAGCGGAAAATCTGACCAAAAGGGCGGATTTGCAGCCGATTATCCCATTTTCGTATAGGCTCTAAGAGGGGCATAATGTCTAAAGTATTGATACCGTTAGCTCAAGGGTGTGAAGAGCTTGAAGCGGTGACTATTATTGATGTGCTGCGTCGAGCGGGTATAGAAGTGGTGACAGCAGGTTTGGATGAAGCCGTAGTGACCGCCAGTCGAGGTGTTAGGCTCCTGCCTGATACCTGTTTAGCTGCCGTATTAGAGGATGATTTTGACATGATTGTGTTACCCGGAGGACTGCCCGGTGCTGATCATTTAGACCATGATCCACGCATTCATGCTTTATTGAAAAAACAACAGCAGCTTGGCAAAATGACGGCGGCTATCTGTGCAGCCCCCAAAGTCTTAGCCAATGCAGGCTTATTAACACACAAAAAAGCCACCAGTTATCCTGGGGTTTTAAATTCGGAACAATGGCCTGACACTCAATACATTGACACCCCGGTGATGAAAGATGGACAGGTCATCACGTCCAGAGGGCCTGGAACTGCGATGGATTTTGCATTGGAGTTAATTGAAAGCCTAGAAGGGACTGCGCAACGTATCAATATTGAGCAACAACTGGTGCGTTGAGCTTCTTATACATACTTAAGAGCCCTGTTGCTCGCTTACCCCAGCAAATGTGTGTACTCTTTGCTGAGACTATAAAAATAATTGACGTTACGTAAAGGCTTCTTTTTCACGCCACAATGGATGTGTACACTCCACCAAACCTAAGAGCCTATACGAAAACGGGATAATCGGCTGCAAACCTGCCTCAAAAGGACAAATTTTCACTTCGATTCCCCATCTTCGTATAGGCTCTAAGTCTGTATTCTCGTACCCACCTTCATGACCAACATTACCTAACTCCACTGCCTGAATAAAACCAACATGCCAACGTACAAAAGTTTTTCTCACTGGCTGAATAATTTACCGGTACGCCACAAACTTCTCGCATTAACGGGTCTGGTGTCGGGTTTATCCCTATGCGTTGCCATTGCGGCTGTCACTTTTTTGGATTGGCGTTTACACCGCGAACTCATGCTAAAAAATGCTCAGGCACAAGCTGAAATTTTAGCTGGCAACAGCAGTGCAGCATTGGTGTTTCGGGATAAAGATTCAGCCCTAGAAAATTTTGCACCTTTAGCCCATGTTGAAGGCGTGGCAGCAGCGGCATTATTTAATATCGCGCAAGAAAAATTCATTGAATACCATCGTAATCCTGATAACCCTCTCATCTTACCGCCATTACAAAAAGACTCTTATGAAGAATATCGTGGAGATCAACTCTTTATTCAAAAAGTCATCTTAAAAAGAGGAAAAAAAGTCGGACAATTATTAATGATAAATGATTTAAAACCGTTCCATACCAGTTTATATATTATCTGGTTTTTCTCTGGTGGTATTGTCATTTTATCTCTGGCTTTAGGTTGGTTATTGTTTCAAAGAATGCAACGTATTATTACTGAACCCGTACAAACACTCAGCATTGCCATGAAATCAGTCAGCAGCTTGCAAGATTATGGCTTACGCATAGAAGTACATAGCGATGATGAATTAGGTGGGTTAGCCAGAGGGTTTAATGACATGTTGCAGCAAATAGAAAAGCGCGATACAAAACTCGAAAGCTATAACCGTGATTTAGAACACGCTGTACAACAACGCACCAATGAATTAGCCATTACCGTTGAAAGTTTAATTGAAGCTAAAGATAAAGCAGAAAAAGCCAATCAAGCGAAAAGTCGTTTCTTAGCCAATGTCAGCCATGAACTGCGTACTCCCTTAAATGCTATCCTCGGTTTTGCTGACATTTTGCATCAAAAATGTACGACGGGTTTAGAAAAAAAATATATCCATATTATTTTAGGTAGTGGCAAAACTTTACTCAATTTGATTAATGAAATTCTTGATTTAGCACGTATTGAAGCGGGTAAATTAAAACTTGAATACAGTCAAGTCGATTTACGTCAATTGCTCACAGATGTGTCTGGTTTTTTCACTCCTAAAGTAGAAAACAAAAACTTGGAATTACAGGTGGACATCAGTGATGAATTGCCCTCTACAGTGATGCTGGATCAAACTCGCATACAACAAATTTTAATTAATTTATTGGGCAATGCGGTCAAATTTACTGAATCAGGCTATGTTCGCCTGAGTGCGCAAGTGCGTTGGCTCAACAGTACACACAGCTTATTAGAACTACATCTATTAGTGGAAGATACAGGGATTGGTATTCCCGAAGCGGAACACGACAGAATTTTCCGAGCCTTTGAACAACAAGAACAACAATCTCAAAATCAATTTGGCGGCACGGGCTTAGGTTTAGCCATTACAAAAAACTTAGTCGAAATTATGCAAGGTGAGATTAGTGTAAATAGCCAACCTGGACGCGGCAGTTGTTTTAGTGTGATATTCCATGAAGTAGAAGTCTCATCGACTATCGCTGAAACACCTCAAGCACATACCGATGACAGCAGCATCACTTTCAAATCAGCACAAATACTCATTGCAGATGATATAGAATTAAATCGAGAATTATTAAAAGCCTATTTGATAGATTATCCTTTTAATATTATTGAAGCTAGAAATGGTCAAGAAGTATTAGAACAGGTTGAAAATTACACGCCTGACTTGATTTTACTGGATATAAAAATGCCCATACTCAATGGGGAAGAAGCCGCTAAACAACTCAAAAATAATCCTGCCACGGCTTCTATTCCATTGATAGCAGTCACAGCACATGCCATGCAAGAAGATGTTGAACGCTATAAAGAACTCTGTGATGACTACTTACCCAAACCCGTATCCAATGCCCGTCTAAAACAAAAACTGCTCAAATTTTTACCTTATCAACAAGCAGACAAGCCGACTCTTGAGCTTCAGGACACTGACGTTCAAACTGAAATACAGACGCATGACATCATGCCTGAAGCATTAGTTCAGACTTTACACGATGAATATAAAGCACATTGGAACCTTTTAGATCACAACAGCCCGATCAATGCAGTCAGTGATTTTGCAGGACTCATTGTTCAACTGGCTAAACAACATCACTACCCACCCTTAATCCACTGGGGACACGCACTGTGTGAACATGCGGATAGCTTTGATATACCTCAAATGCATGAAACCCTAGCCGAGTTTGAACAGTTCCTATAAACCTTTGCGCAATATCCGCTCAATAGGTCAAAAAACTTCCGTAATGCCTCTTTTTTAAGCGCAAATCCGCCTATAATCATTTGAAATATAACGTCATATTATGACTGTAAATGTTTATCCCTTTCGCATACTTTGGTGACAGAGCCCCCATAATGGAAGCACAAACACAAGTCGTTCAAGAATACTTACTCAATTTACAAACCCGTATTTGTCAACAACTGGAAGCAGAAGATGGGCACGGTCGCTTTGTGCAGGATAAATGGGAGCGCAAAGAAGGCGGTGGTGGTCGTTCTCATGTACTCAATGAAGGCTCCGTATTTGAGCAAGCAGGCGTGAATTTTTCACATGTTTTTGGTCAACAATTACCCCCCTCTGCCACCATTTCTGCACAGCGTCCAGAATTAATAGGTCGTTCTTATCAAGCAATGGGCGTGTCTTTAGTGCTACATCCCTGCAATCCTTACGTGCCTACCTCACACTTGAATGTGCGTTTTTTTCTAGCCGAAAAAGAAGGCGAAGAACCGCTATGGTGGTTTGGCGGTGGTTTTGATCTCACCCCCTATTATCCCTTTGAAGAAGATGTCATTCATTGGCATCAGACCGCAAAAGCCGCTTGTGATCCTTTTGGAAAAGACTATTACTCGCGCTACAAACAATGGTGCGATCAATATTTTTATCTTAAACATCGCCAAGAAGCACGAGGGATTGGCGGCTTGTTTTTTGATGATTTAAACACGGGTGGTTTTGAGCATTGTTTTGATTTTATGCAAAGTATTGGTGACCACTATTTACAGGCTTATTTACCCATTCTTCATCGGCGCAAAAACACCCCCTTCGGACAACGCGAACGTGATTTTCAATTATTTCGGCGTGGGCGTTATGTGGAATTTAACTTAGTCTGTGATCGAGGCACCTTATTTGGCCTGCAATCCGGTGGGCGTACAGAATCTATTCTCATGTCCTTGCCTCCGCTGGTGAAATGGCGCTACAACTGGACAGTAGACAGCGACAGTGCCGAAGCCCGCATTCATGAGTTTCTCAAACCCCGCGACTGGGTGTAAGTCACTAAAATACCACTTAGTGCCCTCTCTGTTCATCTCCATGTCTCCGTGGTCTAAAAGTTAAGATTGACAAAGCACTATAGAGAACATAGGTCAGTTGTACGACAGACCTTTCAGGTCTTTAAAGACCTTGTATGTTAAAGCTAGTGGGAGTTAGCGACCCCCACAGTGGACATCAGAGAGGCTGTTAAAAACCTCAGACTTCGAGTCTGTCTTCCAGACAAGCCTCTGAACAGTTTCAGACTGAACGATATCGAAGGTCTCAGAACCTGCATAAACAAGGACAGTCAGCACACTGATCATTTTAAGGAGTTCCCATGAATTTTCTCGGCATCGACGTTGCAAAAGAAAAATGGGACTGTTCATTATTACGTTCCAATTGACCCAATACCCCCCTGCACAAAACAGTGGCGAATACGCCTGACGGCATCACTGCCTTGCTGACTTGGGCTCGCAATAAAGCACATTGTAAAGTAGAAGAACTGTATGCCATTTTAGAAGCCACTGGCTCTTATCATGAAATAGCCGCAGACAGCTTATTTAACGCACGATGCAAGCTCTCTATGATGAATCCCGCTTATATCAAAAGCTACGCCAAAAGTTTAGGCATCAAGACCAAGACTGACCGTGTAGACGCAGGCATTCTAGCTCGCTATGGTCGAGAACGTGAGGCTGACCTTATCCCTTGGCAACCCCCACCTCCACAGTATGCTCATTTAGAGGCTCTTAATGCAGCGGCGATTTGGCGCTTGCGGGATAAGATGCTAGGAGCCTCTAAATGAAGCCCAATGCGTGTAGCCTAGCTTAGTCAGGTGGGCAAAATCCCGACAGGTCATACCTTCCCTAGTTTCCAAGCGGCGAGACTGTAAAAGAACCCAACCAAAAGGGATAATAAATCAGTGATACGACAAACCTGCCAGGTCTGGTGTATCATTGATTTATTATCCCTATAAAAGCTCAAAAAATTGACCTACATGTTGCAAGGGGTCTTCATCGACTGCAAAAGCGTGGATTTTGGCCTGTTTTTCCGCTTTTTCTCGTTCAATAGTCTCCTATTCGCCTCAAAAAACCGAAAAAACAGTCTCAAAAGCTTTTCGCTACGATGCCTACCCCTCGCAACAAGTCTAATATAGATCACTCAACAAACGCATCTAAGCCTTGCCAATCTTGCGGTGTATTTAAATTGATAAAAGCTTGAGTTTGGCTGGAAAAATCGGCAATGGCGGCCTGTTGTTGCTGCATCCAGACTTGCAAGCGCCGTTCTCCAGAGGCCAGATAAGCCGCTAAACTGTCTTGTAAATCTTTGTGCAGTAAGGCAAAAGTAGGCTGCATCCGTTGTCCATCATGTACCATCGCTAATAAGGCGGCTTGTGCTTGCAAACACTGCCATAATTGTTCGCCGAGGTTGTGCGGCAACAAGGGCGCGTCGCACGGCACGACTAATAGATAATCGGTGTCTAACTGCTGCAAACCCGTTAAAATCCCCGCCAAAGGCCCTTGAAAGCCACTTAAACTGTCGCTGAAGACGGGCAAACCCCATTGTTGATACACCTCTAAATGCCGATTAGCATTAATGCATAATCGGCTGACTTGTGGTTTTAAGCGATGGATGACATGTGATATAAGCATCTGCCCCTGCCATTCCAGCAGTCCTTTGTCTCGCCCGCCCATGCGTCGCGCTTGTCCGCCCGCCAGTATCAAACCTGTCACTGATGGCATGGTGTTTTGATGATTCATCGAGTGTCCCTGTCTCTATATTTGGAACATCAACAATGTTGATGTATGAGGTATTGTCTTTGCCCAGTTTAGCCGAGTCTCACAGTGAGCAAATAATGGATTTAACTTGTTCCCATGCGCCGCACCATTACCATTTAGTGAAGCCTTTTTAGCCCCAACGGGACGTGATATATACAGCCCAGGGCACCGCCCTGGGTGATGGATATAGTGAATATCTAGCCCTGAAAGGGCGACATAACATGATATGTCGCCCTTTCAGGGCTGAGTTTTTTTCTCATATTCCAGAGGCGTTGCCCCTGGCTATATAGATGTCGCTCCTTTGGGGCTTCACTGAATGGCAGTGATGCGGCGCATGGAAACAAGGGTTAATGATGCGCCGTACAAGAACGAAGGCAACAGCGCCTAGTATTTATCGAACAAACACCGCTTGATTGTTCGTCACTTTTCCCTACAGCAAAAAGATTATGCAAGATTCCCAAGACGACATTTCCCACCTCATTGATCCCTTAAATGATGCTCAGCGCCAAGCCGTGTGCGCACCGCCTAGCCACTTGTTGGTGTTAGCGGGGGCAGGCAGCGGCAAAACCCGCGTGCTGATTCACCGCATTGCTTGGTTAATGCAGGTCGAGCACGTTTCACCGCATGGCATTTTAGCCGTCACTTTCACCAATAAAGCCGCCAACGAAATGCGCACGCGGCTGCAAAATTTAGTGGGTTTTTCCACCTCACGCATGTGGGTCGGCACTTTTCACGGTTTGGCGCATCGCTTATTGCGCATTCATTGGCAAGAAGCAAAGCTCATGGAAGGCTTTCAGATTATCGATAGCGACGATCAGTACCGTCTCGTGCGCCGCGTGATGAAAGACTTGAATTTAGATGAAAAACAATGGCCGCCCAAGCAAGCGCAATGGCAAATCAGTCAGTACAAAGATGAAGGTTTGCGAGTGCAGGATATTCCCATTAATGGTGATCGATACGTGCAAGTCATGTGCGATATTTATCTTAATTATCAAGCCCGTTGTGAAAAAAGTGGATTAGTCGATTTTGCCGAGTTGCTGCTGCGGGTGCATGAGTTGTTCCGCGATAAACCGCCCGTGCTAGAACATTATCGCCAACGTTTTCAGCATATTCTGGTCGATGAGTTTCAAGACACCAACACCATCCAATATCAATGGCTGCACATGTTAGCAGGCACGCAAGCGCGTTGTTTTGCTGTGGGCGATGATGATCAATCCATTTATGGTTGGCGCGGCGCACAAGTCACCAATTTGCAAAAATTTCAGACTGATTTCCAAGGCACTCAATTGATTCGTTTGGAGCAAAACTATCGCTCGACAGGCACCATTCTCGCCGCCGCCAACCATTTGATTCAAGGCAACACGGGGCGCTTGGGTAAAAACCTGTGGACAGATGGCAAGGAAGGCGCACCGATTGGTTTGTTCACCGCCTATAACGAATATGATGAAGCCCGGTTTGTCGTCGAGCGCATCAAAAGTTGGGTTGAAGGCGGCGGCAAACATATAGATTGTGCGGTGTTATACCGTTCTAACGCGCAGTCGCGGGTGCTCGAAGGCGAGTTATTGCAAGCGCAAATTCCTTACCGCGTATACGGCGGTCAACGCTTTTACGAGCGTGCAGAAATCAAAGATGCGCTGGCGTATTTGCGCTTGCTGGCGAATGGTCATGATGATTCCGCCTTTGAGCGCGTGGTCAACACACCCACACGCGGCATCGGTGATCGCAGCATTGAAGCGGTGCGCCAGGAAGCGCGACGCAATGGTTTATCTTTGTGGCAAGCAGCAAGTCGCGTGATAGCGTCGGGAGACTTAAGTTCTCGTGCGGCGAATGCTT
Source organism: Thiotrichales bacterium (assembly GCA_016744475.1). Lineage (GTDB taxonomy): Bacteria > Pseudomonadota > Gammaproteobacteria > Beggiatoales > Beggiatoaceae > BB31. Next base: position 22,739 of record JADGEH010000053.1, read on the forward strand.
TACGACGCTTTTTAGAACTCATTATGCGTTTGCACCAAGACACGGCACAACTGCCTTTGCATGAATTAACCGCGCATGTGTTAGAACACAGCACTTTATTAGATTTTTATAAGAAAAAGAAAAGTGAACGCGATCAGATGCGGGTGGAAAACTTAGAAGAATTAGTGAGTGCCACCAAGCAATACAATGATGACAGTCTTCAGCTTGAAGGCATGACACCGCTACAAACTTTCTTAAGCAAAACCGCCTTAGACGCGGGAGATGAAAAACCCGAAGGTTCAGAAGACGGCGTGCAATTGATGACCTTGCATTCCGCTAAAGGCTTAGAATTCCCTCTCGTCTTTCTGTGTGGGTTAGAAGAAAAATTGTTTCCGCATCAAATGTCTTTACAAAATGCGGATGGTTTAGAAGAAGAACGCCGCCTATGTTATGTCGGCATTACTCGCGCTATGCAGCAATTGTATTTAACTCATGCTGAAATACGCCGTCTACATGGTTCAGAAAACGCCAGCAGACCTTCACGTTTTATTCAAGAAATCCCGGCAGAACTGATTGAACCGATTCGCCTGCGCAGCGTCTCTGTCAGCCAACCGTTGTTTACTCCTAGACCCGCTGCGAGATCAACCCCCTCCGGTGAGGGTTTCAACTTAGGCGAGTGTGTGGAACATGCCAAATTTGGCAAAGGCGTGATATTAGCTCAAGAAGGAGAGGGCGCGTCACAGCGGATTCAAGTGCATTTCAAAACCCAAGGCACCAAGTGGCTGGTCTTGGCTTATGCGAATTTATCGCGGTGTTAGAGCTTTTAGAACATCACCCCGCACGCATGACGCGCCCGCTCAGTGCATCTCGAATTTCGCTGGGTTTGTCGGCTGAACCCACATGTCCAGGCACAATGCCATCAATCTGTGAGCCTAAGCGCTGCTGCACTTGCCAGCGGGTTTTGGCGGGGGGTTGATGGCTGAGATTGGCGCTGGTAGACACCAGCGGATGCCCCCAAGCGCGACATAGCGCTTTGACGACGGGATGTGCGCTGACTCGCACCGCTAAGGTGTGATGCGTACCGCGCAATAAGGGGGATACGCTAGATCGGGCGGGCAACAACCAAGTCACGGGGCCTGGCCAGGAAGCCAAGACGGTGGCTTGGATGTCGTGCGGCAGGGGCAAAACAAACGGCTCTAATTGCGCGACATCAGCCGCCACCAGTATCAAGCCTTTGTCCCAAGCGCGTTGTTTGATCTGCAATAAGCGCTTTAAGGCCAGCGGATTGCGCGGGTCGCAGCCTAAACCAAACACCGCTTCAGTGGGGTAAGCCAGTATCCCACCTGCGTGCAGCACTCGCGCTGCACGGCGTAAATGCCAAGTGCTGATGCTCATGCGGCGGACAAGCTGGCCTGTAATTCTGCATCTTTGGCTTGCACCGCAGCGCTATTATCAGCCCGCTCTTTGGCTAAACGCTGCTCCAATTCGGCATCGCTTAAAGCCAACATTTGTGCCGCCAAATAAGCCGCGTTTTTCGCCCCCGCTTTGCCAATCGCCACGCAGGCCACCGGAATGCCACCCGGCATTTGCACCGTAGACAGCAAGGAATCCATGCCTTTTAAAGGGCCCGCATCAATCGGCACACCAATCACCGGTTTTAAGGTTAAACCCGCGACCGTGCCTGCCAAATGCGCCGCCAGTCCTGCGGCGGCAATGAACACTCCGCAACCGCGCTGATCAGCGTCTTTCACATAGCTATGCGTCGCCGCAGGCGTGCGGTGTGCGGAGGTGATTTTAACTTCATAAGGGATGTCGAGTTTTTTCAAAACATCTAAAGTGGTTTGCATTAAGGGTAAATCAGAATCAGAACCCATTAAAACGGCAACAAAACGTGTGGCTGACATAAGTACATCCTTCTACATTGTTTATAAAGATAATTTTACGTATTTTATAGAAAACATGGGGCACATCGCTATATCTCTAAATAACCGCCTAAAAGGGCAGGTTTTGATTTCGATCATAGGCTCCAAGGCGGCCTCATCTGACGATTATCCAATATAGTTTTGGCAATGATTGTGAAATTTAAGTCATTTTTAATGAGGTATTCGTATTTTGTGCAAGAGAAGGGCTATTTTGTGACCCAGCTATCTCAGAACGCCCTCATATGCGGCCATCCTAGCCGACTTGTGTTGTGCGATTGAGTTCGATACGGTATGGCGCTTTTTACGAGGCACATAAGCATGGATATTTCTCTCAGTTTTCCCGGCGCACTGCGTGTGGATGCACATTTTGGTGGCTTTACCGTACACACCGACCAAGCCCTCAGTGCGGGTGGCGAGGGCAGTGCGCCCGACCCTTTTTCTTATTTTCTCACTGGGCTGGCGACGTGTGCAGGATTTTATGTGCTCAAATTCTGCCAAACCCGCGATATTCCTACGGATAACATCGGCGTGCGCCTGAGCAACACTTGGGATGCAGAAAAAGGCGTGGCAGATAGTATCGACATCCAGCTCGAATTGCCGCCAGAATTTCCTAAAAAATACCACCAAGCCTTAGTCCGTGCGGTGAATGAATGCAGCGTGAAAAAAACCATACTGCATGGCCCGCAAATGACCGTCACGCCCGTGTTAAAAACCTCCTCCACCGCTTAAAGGTAATGCTCCGATATGAACCACGATGTCGCACAATCTACTTATCCCAACATCCGTATGCGCCGTATGCGCCGTGATGATTTTTCTCGCCGCCTGATGCGCGAACATACGCTGAGTGCTGATGATTTAATCTATCCCGTGTTTATCCTAGAAGGCCAACAACAGCGCGAAGCCGTGGCTTCTATGCCGGGTGTTGAACGCTTAAGCATTGATCAATTATTGCTCGAAGCCGAAGCCCTGGTGCAACTGGGCATTCCAGCGCTGGCGCTATTTCCCGTCACACCGCTCACACAAAAATCTGAAGCCGCTGAAGAAGCCTACAACCCTGACGGCTTAGCACAACGGGCAGTACGCGCATTAAAACAAGCGTTTCCTGATCTGGGCGTGATCACCGATGTGGCCTTAGACCCCTTCACCGTACATGGGCAGGACGGTTTGTTGGATGCTCAAGGCTATGTGATGAATGACGAGACGATAGAGGTGTTGGTGAAACAAGCCGTGTCTCACGCCGAAGCTGGAGCCGATATAGTCGCGCCTTCGGACATGATGGATGGACGCATTGGCGCAGTACGCAGCGCTTTAGAAACCACAGGACACCGAAATACACGCATCTTGGCCTATTCAGCCAAATACGCTTCCAGCTTTTATGGGCCTTTCCGAGATGCGGTGGGTTCTGCGGCGAACCTGGGCGGCGGGAATAAATACACCTATCAAATGGACCCCGCCAACAGTGATGAAGCCCTGCGAGAAGTGGCGCTCGATTTAACTGAAGGAGCGGATATGGTCATGATCAAACCCGGAATGCCGTATTTGGACATCGTGCGGCGGGTGAAAGACAGCTTTGGAGCGCCGACTTTTGTGTATCAAGTCAGCGGCGAATACGCCATGCTCAAAGCCGCTGCGCAAAATGGCTGGTTGGATGAAAAAGCCGTGGTGTTGGAATCTTTGCTCAGCATCAAACGCGCAGGTGCCGACGGCATTTTGACTTATTTTGCTAAGCAAGTCGGGGAATGGCTGCAAGCCGAGGCTTAGGCTCTGTTGGCAAGTCTAATGTAGAGGTATGCCTCGATACCTCTACTCAAGATAACTCGCTACTTGGTTGCGCCCTTGCTGTTTGGCGCGATACAAGGCTTCATCGGCGTGTTGTAATAATTGTTCCGCTTCTTTGATAGGCTCATCAGAACAAGCACTGACACCGAAACTGGCGGTAAGATGAAGACACACATCGCCGTCTTTAATGTCCATTTTTTCCACCGATTGACGAATGCGCTCGGCGATTTTATAAGCATCAGCGGGGCTTGCAGCGGGCAAAATAAAAAGAAACTCTTCGCCGCCATAACGCACCATTAAATCCTCTTCACGCAACACTTGACGCGCCGCCTGTCCAATCTGGCTCAACACGCGGTCGCCGACCAAATGCCCGTAGTTATCATTAATACTTTTGAAGTAATCCAAATCCATCATGATTAACCCCAAAGGCGTTTGACTGCGCTGGCTACGGTTAAATTCTTCATGTAATCGCGTCATCCCAAAACGGCGGTTATACATGCCCGTCAATGCATCCAAGGCCGCGATTTGTTGTAAATTCGCATGGGCTAAAGCGTTATTTAGCGCTAAACCAAAGCCTTGACGGAAGAGTTTTAACAACCACAGGATTTCAGGGCTAAAGCGTTGACTATGCGCCAGAATGACGACGGCTAAAGGGGTTTTTTTGAAGCTTACTGGCACCACAATAATTTCTTGCGGACGAAAATGCGTCAGCACAGCTTCGATTTTTACATCTTCAGGACACTCCACCCGCTGCGTTTTATCAATGCGCATGGCGCGTCGAACGTGATCGCTATCAGCGAGTTGTTCTGCTTGAGCCACACCGTGCTGCGCTGCTACCTGCAATTCTCCGCTTTGCTCGATCATAATCACTCCAGCAGGCGTGCTGGTGTGGCGCAGTAATAGTTCTAAGGCTTGTTTCGCCAGCACGTCTAAATCCAGTTGACTCGACAGGGCTTTACTGATGTCACCAATCGCAGCTTCCAGTTCTTGAGCGCGAAACAAGGCGACGACTAAATCATTAAAGGCGCGTGCGCTGTCACCGATTTCATCATCAGAATCCACCGGAACGCGGCATTTTTCTGGATCACAACTGGACCAATCACCAGAATAAGTCGCATTGCGGATAGTGCTTTCCACCACATGCATGTGCATCGCTAATAAACGCAAACGCGGACGTACCACTCGTAAAGCTAAAACATAATTCAAAATCCCAACTAACAATCCCGCCGTTAATGTCGCCATCCAAAAAGGTAGATTAAGCACTTGCTCTGCTTCAAAACCCAGTCCTAAAATGAAAAAAGGAAAGGAAGCCCCCGTTAAAAAACCGAGTCCAGCCATCCAAATGGATAAATCAACGAATAACTTGCGGGTGAGTCTTGGCATTATGTCCCTATGTTCATCTCAATTTAATCAACTGGTAAGCATTTTCAAATAAAGCACTCAGACCTTTCTCACGAAAATGCGGTTCTTGCGGCAAGACATCTTGCTTAAGCAAGGGTTTAATAGTGAAATGCTCCCCAAACAAGGTATCGATTTCGGCTTCCGTCACTGCAAACGGCGGCCCTTTCATTTGTTCTTGCGGATATTCCAGCGTAATTAACAGCATGGCAGTACCCGAAGCCAAGCAATGATTGAGCTGCATGGCATAACGCTGGCGCATGTCGGGCGGCAAAGCAATCAACGAAGCGCGGTCATACACAGCTTGTACAGCCTGTAAATCATTCGCCGTTAAAGCAAAAAAGTCGCCTTGTAATAAACGGATGTTAGCAGCTTGCCAGCAGTCTAATGCACCCTGCTTTTCTACTTGAGCATCCCATTGGTTTTCATCAAAAAAAGCCTGCACTGCTAAGGGACTGACTTCCACGCCCAGCACTGGATGGCCTTGTTCTAATAACCAACACATATCTCGACTTTTACCGCACAAGGGCACAAACACCTGCTCTTGTCCTTGCAAAGGCATTTGCGACCAAAATTGCTGCAAATGCTTGTGAATCGTCTCTTCATGAAAACCAATCTGCTGAGCTTTCCAACGTTCATGCCAAAAATCTATATCCATCGTTGATTCCTTATTCCCTACGCTGATAGTCATCTAGTATTTTTGTATTAAAGGCTTATAGCCTTGTTTTTGCAGCACGCTTTGCGCTTGTTGCGCCTGTGCTTGGCTGGCATACGGCCCTAGTTTTACACGATACCAATGCGCCCCTTTCACCTCGGCTGGTTGAATATGAGTGGTAAAACCTTTTTGGCTGAGTTGATTTTGTAAATCATTGGCTGCACGAGGATCACGAAAAGAGGCAATTTGTAGCATCACACTTCCAGGCGCAGGAGCGGCGTTAGGGCTGGGTTGAATCACACCAGGTTGATATGGCTGACCCGCGATTGGAAAATCTTCCGGCTGCATGTCAAGAGGCGGCGCGAGAGTGCTAAGAGGATGATCTTCCCGTTGAATTTGTGCCAATTCCACTTCAGCCGGAGGGCGCTCTGGTGCGGGTGTCACCTGCGGTTGTGGCAACATATCGTAGAATTCAAAACGGGGTGACGGAACTTCAGGACGGGTTTGAGCTTCGGGCGGCAATGCCAAGCTTGCTGAGGCGCTATCTTCTATATTCAGCCCTTGTTTATCGGCTGTCGGAGAGAGGTCTGTTTGCTGTGGTGGGTTCGGAGGAGCTTGGGGCTGCGAGGTATGCAAGGGTGCGATCTGTTTAATGTAAAACAAAAAGGCGATGAAAATGCCGATTAAAATCCCCGCCAATAGCCACAACCAAGCGGGAGGACAAGTATTAGAATGTTCTTCTGTGCGTCTTAAACGTCGTGCCATATCTTAAAGTCATCCTTTAACTGATGTCTTGTTTTGACGGGTTTCAGACCTTCCAGGTTTTAAAAACCTGGAAGGTCTTACCCGTCATTATAAAGTGGGCGATGTACTAGGCTCTGTCAATTCTAAGAATTAGGTGGTCAAATTTCACCACGGAGGCGCGGAGGTGACACGGAGGGCACAGAGGTGACTTAAATTAAAAGTCTTTCTCCGTACGCTCTGTGCCTTCTCCGTGTCTCCGAGGTAAAAAATGCAAGCCTAAAAAGTAGGCTTGACAAAGCACTAGGCTTGAGTCGCTAAATTAATCGCATTACTCAATTCCACCAACAATGCTTCGCGGTCATAAGCACCTTTTTGAAACACATGCGCGACACGTTGCGTCAGGCGCTGGTGCTCTTCTTGGGTTAAATCTTTAGCCGTCAGCACCACCACGGGGATGTGATGCCATGCAGGGTTTTGGCGCAATGTATCAATCAACTGAAAACCATCCACTTCTGGCATCATCAAATCCGTCAGCAGCAAATCCGGTACTTCCAGTTGCAACATATCCAAAGCCGCCTGCCCATTGTTGGCTAACGCCACGCGCCAGCCGACTTTTTGTAATTGGCGTTCTAACATATCTCGCGTATTCGCATCATCTTCAGCCAATAACACCAAGGGCTGATGATCAGTGTTTAAACTTGGTGTGTATTTTTGCAAAATTTTATACAAATCAGTGGTTTCAACAGGTTTTATCAAATAACCAGAAGCCCCCAAGCTATAACCATTATCACCATCATTCGCCATCGACATCATAAATACCGGAATATTCGCCAGCTCAGCATCCGCTTTTAGCGCCGCCAACACCTGCCAACCACTCATATCCGGCAATAAGGCATCCAAAGTAATGATCGAAGGCTGATGCTGTGCCGCCAAGGCTAAACCTTCTGCGCCATTGTGCGCGATTAAGGTTTTATAACCCAGCTTAGTCACAGTCCCTTGCACCAACGCACTGCCCATCGCGCTATTATCAATAATCAATACCGTTTGATCTGCATGAGCCAATGCAGGCAAACCAAGGTGCGACGCTGCTTGAGATTCTTGTGCATGGTCGGCACTCGCGGTCGGTTCTTTAACCGTCATAGGTAAAGACAGTGTGAACGTGCTCCCCTGTCCGGCTTGGCTTTTCACGCTGATATGCCCGCCCATCATGTCGGCAAAACGCTGAGAAATCGTCAATCCTAATCCTGTGCCGCCATATTTGCGCGTTGTCGAAGCATCCGCTTGCGTGAAGGCTTGAAACAAACGCGACACTTGCTCTTCAGTCATACCAATGCCTGTATCCGTCACAGAAAAGTGCAACCAATCTTGTTCATCCTGTTGATAGGCTTGAACTTCTAAACTTACCTGCCCTTTTTCCGTAAACTTACACGCATTGCTGATTAAATTAATAATGATTTGACGCATTTTGGTTAAATCGGCGTACATCACACCTGAGTTTTCAGGTTCTTTTACCACTAATTGATTCTTGTTTTTGTGTACTAAAGGTTGAGTATTCATTGCCACTTCATCTAATAATTGATGAATAGAAAACTCTTCCAAATATACATTCATTTTACCCGCTTCAATTTTAGAAAAATCCAGAATATCATTAATTAAAGACAATAAATGTTTACCCGAACCATTGATTTTACTTAAATCATCGACAAAACCTGGCTCACTAATCTCTTCTGCATCTTCTTTCAACATTTCGCTATAACCAATAATCGCATTCATAGGCGTTCTAAGTTCATGGCTCATATTGGCTAAAAACTGACTTTTGGCTTTATTAGAAGCTTCAGCCATCTGCTTAGCCTCTTGCAATGCAAAAGTTAAGGTTTTTAATGATTCATTCTGCTGTTCTAATTCGGCTTCACGTTGTTCTAAACGCTGATTCTTAATGGCTAATTCACATTGCATCCGATACAAATACAAATGCGTATTAATGCGCGCCAGCACTTCTTCTTGTTGAAACGGTTTAGTGATGTAATCAGCCGCACCCAAGCGCAAACCTTTGACTTTATCCACTGTTTCAGCCAAGGCCGTCATGAAAATAATTGGAATATCCTGAGTATCTTCTCGTGTTTTAAGCAATGCGCAGACTTCAAAACCACTCATGCCGGGCATCATTACATCTAACAAGATCAATTCAGGCTGCGTCATTTCAATTTTGCGTAAAGCGCTTTCGCCGCTTTTAGCCATCAAGACTTTAAAGCCTTCCTGGTGCAAAAATTCCAGCAAAACGCTGAGATTAGCGGGGGTATCATCCACCACCAGCAAGGTGGCGGTAGGCTGTGATTGTTGCGGGGCTATGCTCATCGTCGTCATCCTTTGATGGTTCATACCTTGGAAACGGGCGGCTTTTCAGCCTTCAATAAGTCTATACGAAAAAGGGAGGTCCAGTTCGACACCGCTGCCACTTTTTGCACGTCATGAATGGATATAAATCAATGTCTGAGGGAATGGAGTGCAATGGGTGAAAAAAGCGGAATGCTATGGAGCATGATGGCGGGATAATATAGGGAAAATAAACCAGTTATACGACAAACCTAGCCAGTTTCAAAAGCGGGTCAGGTCTTAGAGCCTATACGAAGATGAGGAATCGAAGCGAAAATTCGCCATTTTGAGGCGGGTTTTTCGGTTTTTTAAGGCGAATAGCGCGCTATTTAACGAAAAAAAGCGGAAAACCTGACCAAAAGAGCAGGTTTGCAGCCGATTATCCCATTTTCGTATAGGCTCTTAACCACGATGCTCCAGTACCACTGAAATATTATTCCTCTATCGGTACTAACCGCAACGCGGTCAAGACTGCATTCCCAAGTGACGAGACTGTAAAAGAACCGCCTTGAACATGAGTTTTAATGTCATAAAAAAAACTAAATATCATGAAGTTTTCACCCTTTTTAAAGTAAAAAAAGGGCATCTCTCCCCATTTATGCTGCCATTCGCTGTTTTAGGTGATTTTTAAATGCCACTATCCTGACAATGTTCAAAACACGCTGAAAATGGTAGGTCAGCATTTGCACATTCATTTCGGCTTGCACCTTTTCTAGCCCTCGCATGAGGAAGTGCTGCCACCCCCTGTTGACTTTCATTTCAAGTGGTTGAGTGTCGTTGTTGTCTTGTACGACTTCGTTATGAATGATGAGTTTATGTTGAACATCGACCGCTATAGCTAAAGTACATCATTTATAGGCTTGCGATAGAGCCAAACCCAAGACTGCCAGTCCTTGAAGGACTGGCAGTCTTAACAACTGATATAATTTTGCTATATTTGTACATTGTAGCCCGCCATGGTGTGTCCGCGTTTGTTGAGAGCAAGCGGACATCAGAATTTGTTTCTGAAAGCTGTTTTTCATCACTGTCATCCCGTTTTTTTAGGCGTTTTTGACAGGTGATTTGGCGTTCTTTTAGACGTTCGAGTTTTTGCGCTTCTTTTTCCAATGGTTCGCGTCTAAAAATGCTGCCTTTGCTGGCATTACTAAGCTCAGGGAGCCATGTGTCGGGTGACGGCTATCGCCTAACCCGACCTACAGCCTAACCTGGGAATGCCGTCTTGACCGCGTTGCAGTCAGTACCGATAAGGTAGGATGGGCAAAGCAGAGCGTGCCCATCATCATGTCCATCATAGTTTTAGACAAAAATGTGCCCATCAATGACGGGCACATCGGTAAGGGATTGTAAGGGTGTGATGATGGGCACGCAATCGCTTTGCCCATCCACATAATGTTCTCGTTCCCATGCGTTGCATCGCTGCCATTTTGTGATGCCCAGTAGTATTGCCAGTAGTTGATGTTATTCCCCCTCCTTCAAGGAGGGGAAGCTAACCCGACCTACACAGCTACAAAAGCGCGTGAAAACCCGGTAATGTAGGGTGGAATAAGTAGTTGCAAAAAAATATTTTAACAAAAATAATATGGTACTTATTTTCCCTTTAACCCCAACATATTTATCAAAAATGTTATTTGCAAACCCATTG
>JADGEH010000183.1 GCA_016744475.1 Thiotrichales bacterium
GCAGCGGAGTGCGAAGGTGACTGGGTGATACCGGACGTGTCGGGGCACCAGAATAGCGTCTCGCGCCCACTTAAGAAGTTCTAAGGACAAGGATGTCCGTGAACACCTCTTAAACGATGCGAGACACCACCCTACGCAGGATGTGTGAGAAAGAGATAAATAGCCCTAGGCTTTTGCTTTAGTGGGAAGTTAATAAAACATGTGTCACTTAGACTTCTTTTTTCCATTTATAGTATTACGTGTGATTTCCATATATTTGACGGGTATAGAAAAAAGCTTGCCTCTTACCGTTCAAAAAACATGGATGAGTGTTTGTTTTAGCGTATTGAGTGTATTAATGATGCTTTTAGGTCTTATAGGTTTATTAGTATTCATTTTTTATAAAATGGAGAAAATTCAACATATCGGTTTAATCCTCTTGGTAACATCAATACCTTTTTGGATGATTAGCCTTAGCCGTACATTTAAATGACAATTTTTTATTAATTAAATAGCAATAACGCACTTTGCGTGCGAGATTCTGGCGGGTGCAAGTTTGCAACTGCACCTGAACGTTTCAAATAGCTTTTAAACGTCTTTTTACAATTCAATTTTGCAGTTAAAATGTTTTGATATATTTCAACTTAAATCACTTATGTTGCAAATTTTTCCTTGAAAAAAACTGCTCACGTAAACGTAAAAATATAGGATAAAATACGGTGCATAATAGTTCATTGAGCATTGACGATGATAAGAATTTGTCTATTCCACCCTACCAAGCTTGTTATACTGTTTTCTATGTCGCCTACTGATTTTTTAAACACCGGTCTTTACCTCGATTTAGAAACTGATACGGATAGCCATATTTTAAAAATAGGGGCTGTTTTTCAAGCGGATTCTTTTTATGTACAAGGCCCTTTCAACTTAAGCCAAGCTTTGCAAACACTAGAGCTATTGGCTTCCAAAGCTGATTATCTCTTGGGGCATAACATTTTGTCCCACGATATTCCCATCCTGCACACCCACGCACCCCATGCGGCTTGGCTGCAAAAGCCGCTCATTGATACGCTGCATTTATCGCCTTTGGCATTTCCGCAAAACGCTTATCACCATTTGGTGAAAGATTATAAATTAGTGCGTGACAGCCTTAATGATCCGGTGGCGGATGCCCGCTTAGCGGCGCAGTTGTTTGTCGATGAATGGGATAGTTTTATGCGCATGAAAACCAACGGGCAAGGGGATTTGGCGGCCTTTTATCGTTTTTGTTTTCAAGCAGAGCCTGGCCTACAAATGATGTTTGCGGCACTGGGTATTCCTGAGATCGATTTACAGACGGCTAAAGCTTTGTTGCAGCAAAAACGTTATGAGGATCGCTTATGCCGTTATGCGCTGGATACCTTATTGAGCGATTTTGCGGTGAGTCCGTTGTGGGCTTATGCGTTGGCGTGGTTGAGCGTGGCGGGCAGCCGTTCTGTGTTGCCGCCTTGGGTTCGTTATCGTTTTCCCAAAATGATGGATGTGTTGCGCCACTTGCGAGACACCGATTGCGGGCAGGCGGATTGTCTGTATTGTCGTGAGCAGCATGATGCGACCAAGCTGCTGCAACGCTTTTTTGGTTTTGCGCAATATCGCCCTATGCCGCAAACACCAAAGGGTGAGAGCCTGCAACAAAGCATTGTTGAAAGCGGAATGCGCCATCAGCCGTTGTTGGCGATTTTGCCCACGGGTGGCGGTAAATCTTTGTGTTATCAAATGCCTGCGCTGGCACGTTATCAACGGCGCGGGGTGTTAAGTATTGTGGTGTCTCCGCTGCAAGCTTTGATGAAAGATCAAGTGGATGGCTTGGTGCGACGTACAGGCACTCCCTTTGCGGATGCGCTGTATGGAATGCTGACACCGCCGGAACGCGGGCAGGTGTTGGAGCGCATTCGTTTGGGCGATACCGCCATTCTTTATGTTTCACCGGAACAACTGCGCAATCGCAGTTTTCAAGAGGTGATTAAGCAACGAGAGATTGGCTGTTGGATTTTTGATGAGGCGCATTGTTTATCGAAATGGGGACATGACTTTCGCACTGATTATTGGTACGCGGCGCGTTTTATTCGAGAATTTGCCGCTGATACACAGCAAGCCATTCCGCCTGTGGCAGCTTTTACAGCCACGGCTAAAAAAGATGTCATTGCTGAAATTTGCGAGCATTTTAAACAGGTTCTGGGACAAGAATTACAGTTGTTTGAAGGCGGCGTGGAGCGGGAAAACTTGATGTTTCAAGTCATGCCGACATCGAGTGCAGAGAAAAATGCGTTATTGCATATGCTGCTACAACATCAAGACAGCGGTTGTGCGATTGTCTATGCCGCCACGCGCAAACGCACCGAAGAGATTGCGGAGTTTTTGCTTCATCAGCCACAACCGATCAACGCCGCTGCCTTTCATGCGGGTCTACCCGCGCCCCAAAAACAAGCCTTGCAAGAGGCTTTTATCGCAGGGGAATTACCGGTGATTTGCGCCACCAATGCTTTTGGCATGGGTATCGACAAAGAGAATGTGCGTCTGGTGTTGCACGCTGATATTCCGGGTTCATTGGAAAATTATTTACAAGAAGCTGGGCGTGCAGGGCGGGATCGAGAGCCCGCCGAATGTGTGCTGTTGTATGACGAAAATGATATTGAACAACAATTTAAACTCAGCGCTCTGTCACAATTGAATCGGCGCGATATTGCGACTATTTTGCGGGTGTTGCGCCGTACTCGACGGCAAGAGCAACAGCTTGTGGTGATTACCAGTGGTGAATTGTTGCAGCAATTAGGCGATGACACCTTAAGTTTTGAGCACGATGATTCAATGGCGGATACCAAAGTAAAAACGGCTGTGGCCTGGTTGGAACGCGCAGGCTTTGTGCAACGCGATGAAAATAGCACCCAAGTATTTCAAGGACGACCGCTGATCAGTTTGGAACACGCTGAAACCCAACTGGCAGCGATGACCATGGCAGCCTCCAAAAAGCAGGCTTGGCTGAATTTGTTTAAGGTCTTGCTGAATATGGAGAAAGACGAGGGTTTGACGGCGGATACATTAGCTTCTCTGGCAGAGATTAAAGTACCAGACAATGCCAACAGCACACCTGCTAAAGAAGTGATTCGGATGTATCAAGACATGGCTGGGCAGGGTTTTATCAGCCAAGGTTTACAATTGACGGCTTTTTTCCGCGCTAAAGGTAGAAATAATGCGCAACAGGTGCTTGAGCAAGTGCGAGTATTGGAAACCGCCATGATAACCACTTTGCGAGAACAACAACCCGATGCTTCAACCGCTCATTGGTTGGATTTGAACTTGGCAGAACTCAGCCGTTGTTTACAAGCACAAGGGCACACACAAGCGCATCCTGAAACCTTACGGACTTTGTTGAAAGGGTTAGCACAAGATGGTCGAGGCTTGGCGGGAAAAAACGGCAGTCTGGACTTTCATTATGTGAGCCAGGATTTCTATAAAGTGCGCTTGCAACGTGATTGGCAGACATTGCAATTAACGGCTGAACGTCGCCAAGCTGTAGCACAAGTCTTAGTGCAATGTTTGCAACAAAAAGCCTTGAACACCGCCGCTCATTCTACGCAAGAAATTCTATTGGCTTTTTCTTATGATGAGTTATTAGAAGCCTTAAACACGCAGTCACACATTCCTCTCAAAGACTCAATGGCTGCTGTAGAACGGGGTTTATTGTTTTTGCATGATGTTAATGCATTGCGTTTGCAGCAAGGTTTAGCCGTCTTTCGCTCTGCGATGCATATCCGCTTAATGCCGGAAGCAAAAGGACGGCGTTACAGCAAAGGGGACTTTGAACCTTTAGCCCATCATTACAACGAGCGCGTATTACAAATTCATGTCATGAATCAATACGCCCGACTGGCATTAGAAAAAGTTCAAGGGGCTTTGAACTTGGTCGCGGCTTACTTTGTTTTAGAACGCAAAGCCTTTATTGAAAAATATTTCCCTCATGACAAAGAGATGCTCACACGCGCCACCAGTGCCGAGTCCTACCGCAAAATTGTCGATAGCCTGCAACATCCTGTGCAAAGCAGCATTGTGGCTACGGACACCGATGAAAACATCTTAATTCTCGCAGGCCCAGGTTCAGGCAAAAGCAAGACCGTCGTGCATCGCTGCGCCTATTTGCTGCGAGTCAAGCGCGTACCCGCTAAAAGCATGTTATTACTGTGTTTTAACCGCAGCGCAGCGATCAGCTTGCGGCGGCGATTGAGCGAATTAGTCGGTGCTGATGCACGCGGAGTGACGGTGCAGACTTATCACGGTCTGGCGTTACGTTTGTGTGGACAGGCTTTCTCCACCCAAGAAAGACGTGACATCGACTTTGCCCAACTCATCACACAAGCCACGCATTTACTACGTGGCGAACAAGACTTACCCGTCATGATCGGCGATGAATTACGTGACCGTTTGCTCGCAGGGTATCGCTATATTCTGGTCGATGAATATCAGGATATTGACGCACCACAATATGATTTCATTTCGGCCTTAGCCGGACGCACGCTGGATACTGATGCCAGCTTAAGCCTGCTCGCCGTGGGTGATGATGATCAAAATATTTACGGTTTTCGTGGCACAAATGTCAGTTTTATTCGTCGTTTCCAAGAAGATTATCAAGCAAATATCCACTACCTCGTCGATAACTACCGCTCCAACCAGCACATTATTCAAGCCGCCAACAGCCTCATCGCACGCCACTCAGATCGCATGAAGCAAGATTATCCGATCCGCATTAATCGCCAACGAAAACATGAAGCAGCGGGCGGTCAATGGACAGCCCGCGATCCTGTGGCACAAGGTCGGGTGCAGATTTTTAGCGTTGACAACGCCGAGCAACAAGCGCTGGCCTTAGTCGCAGAATTACAACGTTTGCAAAGCTTAGATGCCGATTGGCAATGGTCAGAATGTGCCGTGCTGGCCTATACCTGGAACAGCTTAATGCCGATTAGAGCTTTGTGTGAACAACAAGGCATTCCAAGCAACTGGGGACTAGACAGCGAAAAATTGCCCTCGCCTTATCGCATCCGAGAAATAGCCGAGTTTTTACGCCTCTTGGATACGCGCAAAGAAGACAGCGCCACGCCCGCAGATTGGTTGGCGATGTATCCATCGAACAAGTCACATCCTTGGCTGCAATTAATCCACGACATACTCTGTGCTTGGCAAGATGACATTGGTCATTGCAGTATGCTTAATCGTTATTTGCAGGCATTTTGTTACGACAGTCTGCGGGATTGGAAACGCGAAGCACATCAACGCCAAGGTTTGTTGCTGACCACCGTGCATCGTGCCAAAGGTTTAGAATTCAACGCTGTATGCATCCCCGATGGAGATTGGCGCGAGGACACAGAAGAGGCAGGCCGCTTGTTTTATGTCGGCATGACGCGATCCAAACAACACCTGCTGTTATTCCAAAAACGAGCCGAACAACATCCTCATATATCCAAGCTCGATGCGGAGCAGGCGTTATGTTTTCGAGACATCAGCATTCCGCCTGGACATCACGATTGGACTCAATTACGTTACGACATCTTAGGGCTGAGCGATATTTTCCTGGATTTTGCAGGACGGCGCACCGCGCAAGCCACGCTGCATTCGGTATTGAATGCCTTGTCCGTTGGAGACATCTTACACACCGGCAAGACAGGTCAAAACCTGGTGTTATTGGGACAAAACAAGGTGTGTGTGGCGCAGTTATCCCGCAGTGGACAAGCGCGATGGGCACCGCATTGGCAGCAGATATTAGAAGTGAAAGTGCTCGCCCTCATAGAGCGGTATGCCGAAGACAGCGAAGCCCATTATCAAGCCGCGTTGCGATGTGAACAGTGGTTAGTCCCCGTGCTTGAGGTGTGTTATGCGGAGCAATGACACTGAGAGCCTATACGAAAACGGGATAATCGACTGCAAACCCGCCCTTTTGGTCAGGTTTTCCGCTTTTTTTCGTTACACGCCCGCTATTCGCCTTAAAATAGCGAATTTTCGCTTCGATCCCATCTTCGTATAGGCTCTGAGTGATTCAAGCCATATAGGGAAATGATCTCAGTGGTACGACTCAAGCTGTCCGCTTTAAAAGGCCACGCAAACGGTGCAAACGGCGCAAAGAACGCCCGCGTTTCCAAACAATGTTTAACTGGTTCCCATGCGCTGCATCACTGCCATTCAGTGAAGCCCCAAAGGGGGCGTCATCTCTATAGCCTAGTACATCAGCAATCATCTATTGACGGGTAAAGCCGCTTGAGCTTTACCCGTGCATCTTCTGTGGTATCGCTCCGATAAATAATAAACGGACATTCTTTTATGTTAATGCATATTTTGTATCGGGGAGCTTAAAAAATGACTTAACTCTATCCACTGAATGT
>JADGEH010000184.1 GCA_016744475.1 Thiotrichales bacterium
GAATGGGATAGTGTGCTATCCATGGTTGGAAAAGAATATGTTGTTAACTTTAGTTAAAAAATATATGGTTAGTTACTTATTGCCGTAGCGTAGGATCGAAGCTTTGTCCCTTTTGGTAAACGGGAAGTTCACCATGTAGCCAAGTACCTTCTGGGGTCAGCCAGATTTCCCGACGGTAGCAGATGTTGTGCGATTCAAAGAGAATCTCTTGCACCACGAAGTCATCATAACCTTTGAAAACCGAACCTTCAGGAATCTGCTTCTGTGGTGCGACAATCTGGGTTTCGTGAATTGGCAGGTTTTTCTTCTTGCTGCGTTTTGCCAACCTGCACGCTTGTGCTTATTGTCGGCAGTATCCTTTTCTGCATCGTCGTCACCGTTATCGTCAGCCTCAGTCCCCGCTTTTTCATACATCCCACTGGGCTTAAACTTAGGCTTCGCCTTTTTACCTTTGAGAATCGCTATTTCGTCACGCAGTTGCTGGATAGTCTCTGCTTATTGGCTGTTTTCCTGCACCAATAGCTCGAGCACACCCAATAGCGTATCAATGAGTGGAGTACGCTCGGCTTCTGAGATTTCTGGGAGTTTTAACGAGATAGGCATAGAGCTTTGGTAGAGTAAACAGTTCTTGGTAAGAGTTTAGAGCCTATACGAAAACGGGATAATCGGCTGCAAATCCGCCCTTTTGGTCAGGCTTTCCGCTTTTTTTCGTTAAATAGCCCGCTATTCGTCTTAAAAAACCGAAAAACCTGCCTCAAGATAGCGCATTTTCGCTTCGATTCCCCATCTTCGTATAGGCTCTTAGCCTTTTTCGACCGCGCCACAGGACAGCGCAAAGTAGTTAATCTATTGCTAGGCTTTGCGCGAGGCATGGCGCGTTGCGGCGATTATCTGTTTATCGCTCTGTCCAAATTGCGCCATCAAGACGGCACATTCGGTGATTTGCCGATAGCCAAACGCTCGATTTTTTGCGGCATCGTCGCACTACATTTACCCAGCGGACACATCGTCGGGCATTTGCGCTATTTGAACACCTGCGAAGAAATTTACGACATCCAAGTGCTGCCCAACACGTTGCGCCCTGGGATTTTGAATCTGGATAATGATACCTATAGGGAACATAAATCAGTTGTACGATAGACCTGGCAGGTTTCCAAAACCTGCCAGGTCTTGAACACGATGCTCCAGTACAACTGAAATATTATCTCTATATCAGTGCATATTGAATACGCCACAAGGGGATTTTTGGGGACAGCAATAGCCACCTGAAGTGGGTTTGTCCGTGGTCATTATGAGCCAATAACAACATTCATTGGGTGGAATTTCGTATCCTACCAAGCTAACGCTCAAGCTCAGCCACCGCCCGCCTGCACGGAGCCTGAAATACCGAAAAAACCCGACGGCGGGCGGTCGGGCTGGAGCGCAAAGTTAGCTTTATTTCTATAAACATTTAAGCAAGTGACGCACGAAGAAAAAAATGATATATCGGCTTGCTTTCCGAGCCGTCAGGCAAGCCGATGAACTTGAAACACCAAACTGTCCTGAACCTGTTTACTTGATTTTTCCCCAGGCCAACATTGAAATTGTGAGCATCATTTACCCTTTAGAGCCTATACGAAAACGGGAAGCGTCCCCTTTATCTTGTGCGAGCGGAACCTTTAAACTATTATTCAGTCCGTGCTGACAGCTTAGCATTACTGTCTCAAACCCTTGATTTAAAACAAGGAAATGTGGCTAATGTCGATGGGCAATTGCTGATTTTTAATGCCCAGCGTTGGATGCCGATGGGCGAAGTGACCCACCAAGTGCCCGATCTGGCAGCACAAAATGCCTTAAAACTGCCCAAACTGGGCACGATAGTTCACGTAAACCCAACACAGGGACAAACACCGCGCCATTTTATTTATACAGGCGATGCGGATTGGCTGAATTTAGGCACGGTGAGTCAAGTCGATCAGATCAGCGAACGCGATGCTTTAAATCCTCACCCAGGCGATTTAGTCAAAGTAGCCGACATCGGTGATGGACATCCCGGTAACTTCTTTTTTGCAGACGGTCAATGGCAATCCGAAGTGCGCGGCGGTGATGCCGGCAATATCAACATTGAAGCGACAGGTTCGTTACATTTATCCGGCGACAGCGCGATCTCCACTGAAGCCGTCAGCGCAGGCGGCGGAGAACTGCATATTCACACCGATGGCATGGTGCGTATGCAGCACAGTCAAATCACCAGCACAGTGCAGGAAAGCTATGGACATGGTGGAGACTTGCGCATGAATACTGAATTTTTAGTTCAAGATCAAAGTCCTATTATTGCGCGTGCCATGGAAGGCGACGGTGGCAACATCTTGATCCAAACCAGTGGGATTTATCAATTCCCGCCCTTCAAAGCCAGCCCAATTGATGCCTCCTCACAATTTGGTGTGGATGGCAACATTGACATCCGCTCTCCAGCCGCACAAGTGACAGAATCCATGCTGGCACTATCCACCGATTTTTTAGAAGACGAGATTGAACTCGGCATAGCTTGCAGCAAAAGAGAAACACCCAGCAGCCGTTTTATCGTCAAACCCCGTTCAGGTGTAGCAAACCCGCCAGGAGATTTGCAAGCAACGGGATTATGGTGGGATTAAGCAAGGTGGGCTACTTCAATACATCAGGGGCATTTAACATCAACTGTTATCCATAGATGAATAAGCTATTTTTTAGAATGATATTAGTTATTAAGACTGCCAGTCCTTGAAGGGCTGTCAGCCTTGGGTTTGGCTATATCTCAAGCCTATTAGAGTTAGGGTTCGAGAGCATTTATTAGTTTACTCAATATTGAATTAACTTTTTTCAAACAGGGGGGGTTGGATTTGCACTTTCGAAACATAGAAACGGTCGTCTAGTTGATAGTAAAAAGAAAAGAATGCCAATTATCGGGGCAAATGGACTTATAATTTTGCTCCTTTCACTCTTTTAAGACAATTGAAATATCGCTCTAATTACATTGACGCTCACAAGGAATACCGTCTCCATCACCATCCATTTTGGTGCCAGGGCAATTGTTTTGATAAAATCTAGCTTCATCACATGAATCCATTTCTGAGCAATGCACTTTACCTTCGCAAGAATAATCTATTCTGTTTTCTTGTTTTTCTGCATAAGACGGTGTTGACGTGACTTCAGAGGTTGAAGTAGCTGTCTCTTCAAGGGGTTTATTGTTTGCAAAAAATAGGATGTACGCTATTGAACCCAGCAAGGAAATGAGGATGACCTTGAAAAACAAACGGACGTTGTTTTGTTTCTTTATATTTGTCCTAACGGGCTTTACTGGCTTTCTGACGGACTTTTGTTTCGCTTCTGCAACCCCTTCAACCTTGGCATTCACGGCTCTTTTTTTACCATCATTATCCGTGTGAATTTGATAGGTTATAATATCGCCCACTTTTGGGCGATCATTCATCATTTTTTTTAGTGCTGAAATATGGATGAAAATATCTTTTCCATCTTCCGATGCGATAAACCCAAATCCTTTATCGTCATTCCAGCGTTTCAATTTTCCTTTTTGAAGACTCTTCATAAAACCTATTTCTCTCAAAGTAAAGTGAGATGTGGTGAGGTATGATCCACATCATTTAACAATGAAAGGATGTGCTTTGCTATCACTCAGCACATCCTACATTTAAAGCCAAAAAGAATGGGATTATATCTTGCCATCTAGCAAATGGATAACACCCACTCGAAGTTTTTTACTAAAATACAGATGAAGTCTAATCTGTTGATTATAAATAATATAACAAGCATTATTGCCTCATAATTTTAAATTAAAAACCGCTGATTTTCATGGTTTAACGCACATTTTGGCTGGTGGCGGGTTATACTGGCTCACTTGTACTGTTAAGCACTTTCTTTATTTGCTTGAACTATGACGTTCTTCAAGTGTAGCAATGTCGCTCGTGGTTTTACTCGTAGAATGCACTGCTGTATGCCTTGAAGGCTATCGTGAGTTGAGCAAAGACTATGAACTACTCAGTGAAATCATGATTTATATCGCATTCATTTTGGCTATCTTTTCGTAGGCTCTCTAAACATTGGCTCATGAATAAGCTATTTTTTAGAATGATACCCCGTAGTGGATGCGCAAAATCAGGGGTTACTTGTTACGGTTTATGGGGGAGTGTAATTTAGATATTTAGTTCTACTTAACACCTAATTAGATCAAATATCATCCAATTAAAATAGGCGTATCATGCTCAAAAGACACCGAATACAGTTTCCAAAACAGGAATCATCTGATCTTAATCAGGATGAAGCCTATTTCTATCTCCAAGGTTCTGGAGGACAACGTAAAATAAGATTTCATGATTACGATGAAATTTATCAAGTGCCAGGATTATATGAACAGATATTTTATGATCGTTTAAAGTGTACATCTCCTGTTAAAGTCACCAGCATTCTTGAATCTGCCATAAAACAATCTCAAGATAATTTCACCGAGCTACGTGTGCTAGACCTGGGTGCAGGTAACGGCATGATGGGCGAGGAACTAAAAAAGCATGGTATCTCTCGCTTGATAGGTGTAGATATTATACCTGAAGCTTATGAAGCCACCATTCGTGATAGACCCGGTTTGTACGATGCTTACTATGTTGAAGATTTCACTAACTTAGATGAAGATAATAAAGAGGATATAATTTCATGGCAGTGTGACTGCATGGTCACGGTGGCTGCATTAGGATTTGGAGATATTCCTACCAAAGCATTCATTGAGGCCTTTAATATCATCAAGGCAGAAGGATGGGTCGCATTTAATATCAAAGAATCCTTCTTTGATACCAGCGATGAATCAGGATTTTCAAAAATGATTCGAGAATTGATTTTCTCAGAATATCTTGATGTTTATTATATAGAACGATATAGACACAGGTTATCTATTGAGGGTCAACCACTTTATTACTTTGCCATTGTGGGTCGGAAGAATGCTGATGTGCCCGATGTATTTATGAAGTCCAAAGATTTTTTATAACTTAATAAAGACATTAGACTTGTTGCGAGGGGGAGGCATCGTAGCGAAAAGGTGTGGTTTTGAGGTTGTTTTTTCGGTTTTTTGAGGTGAATAGCCGGTTATTTGTTGGGAAAAAGCGGAAAAACAGGCCAAAATCCACGCCTTTGCAGTCGATGAATACCCCTTGCAACAAATCTATTATGTTGATGTCTCGAAAAAGCACTTCTAATATGAATCCTAAGCCCCAGACAATGAAATGGCTGTTTATCTTGTTCATTTTCATAGCACTTGTTGGCCTGTTGCTGCTATTCAATAATGTGTATCTCGCCCATCGACACAGACCGCTGGAAGGCACCACGCAATATCCGCCACAAGCCTTGCCGCAAGCGGGCGACAGCATACGCCTGATGGCCTATAACATCGCCAAAGGTTTGCTGCATCCGCACGAAGAACACACACTAAAAAGTCCAGCTTGGGTTCATGCTCATCTGGCTCAAGCGGCTGAGGTGATTCGCCAAGCGCAACCTGACATTGTGTTTCTTAATGAGGTACTGTGGGAATTGCCCTTTTATAAAAACCAGGTGTTGTACCTGGCTGAACAGACCCAGATGCATTATTGGGCGTTTGGAGAAACTTTTAATTGGGGATGGCCTGGGTTGCGTGGTGTGAGTGGTTCTGCGGTATTATCACGTTACCCTTTGCGGGCTTTAAGTAATCACTCTTTTCACAACCTTCAGCCGTTACACTTCAAAACGCATAAAAGTCTGCTGTTGTTGCAAGCAACGTTGGGCAGCGAGCCTGTGTTATTAGGTGCGGTACATCATTCGCATCATGATTGGCACATCAACTATGAAGAAAATCAGCACATGCTGGAATGGCTAGAGGCGCGTCCTGCGGTATTGGCAGGGGATTTTAATGTGCCGCCTGAAGCACCAGGGATTCGTCTTTTACAAGCCTCGCAACAATTTTCTGGCGTGTTTGAAGGGCCGCCAACCTCACCTGATTGGGATAATCCCTCCATCCAGATTGATTTTATCTTTGCTCCAAAAAGCTGGCAACTCCTTGAACATAAAGTCATCCCTAGCCCAGCATCAGATCATAAAGCGGTGTTATCGGTATTCCGTTTGCCCGTTAATTAAATCCTCACAAGGTAGGGTTTGCGCCGCGAACGTGGAGGGATGAGGTGTAACTGGGTGTTGAGTGCTCACCCAAAGACGGTGAGCACCCTACCTTAGTCTATTATCTAGTTCCCAAGCGCCGAGGCTGTAAAAGAATCCAGTCTCAGGAGCCTGAACACGCAATTTTGGGTTTGAAATCTAAAAAATAGAACCCGAGCCACTAAAACAGATCATCCCAGTCCATTTTTCAGCCAAAAAT
>JADGEH010000249.1 GCA_016744475.1 Thiotrichales bacterium
GCGGTGCAACATTCTTGTCAAAAATTTTGAAAGAACCTTAAAAAATGCCCATCAGAAACTCAAGCTCTGCTTTATTCGTCTTATGTTGAAGCGCCTCGCAGCTCATGCTTCTTGAGATTTCAAATGGGTTCTATATACCGCATCCGTGCCCCAAGTGGGATTCAATATCACCGTTTTCGCCAATACATCATCATCCTGAAAATGCAGACACATGCCTAAATTGTGCAAATATCCACTGAGTTGCAAAGCATCCTCGCGGCGTTTAAACCCCGCTTGCAGACACATATTCTTGCTGAGCAATGTAAGGCCGTGTTGCCCCCACCTGCTCCAACTGCTCGCGCACCTTTAACCAAGTTTTCGGCAACGCCTGCCCCACATACGGCAACTGCTGAATCTGATACTGCAAAAACGCCAACATCTCCGCCCGCCCACGATTATTGCTCAAATTACAATCAAACACGGCTTTTAAACTTTGATGAAAACGCTCTTTCAGCGATGGCTCACCCAGCTTAACGGCACGTTCATCTTTCTGATTTTTCACAATAAATACCGGGCTATTATCGCTAAACAACTCCACCCTACTCAGCCAATCATAAAAATTCGTGCGCTCCTCGCGAGTATCAGCCACCAGCGCATACAAAGAACGTTTGGTGAGAAAAACTAGCATTTCGCCTTCTTCCCAACGCAACCACAGACCCACCACTTGCTGCGGATCAGGTTGCAAGCGCCACCACACGCCCCAGTCCAGCACTAAATGACGCACTCTACCCACCTCATGCAGAGGATTAATATTCAGTTGAATAAACTCTAACTGAGGTAAATCATTCAACCATTCCGGCAAGGTTTGAATCGCATTATCTTTCAGCAGTAAGTGCTCTAAATGCGTGAGTTCTTTAATCTCTTCTGGCACTTGCAATAATGCCTGTCCTCGAAAATCTAATATAGATTCTTCTTGTTCCAAGTTGGACTGGATAGCTTGTAAAATATGCGGTGGTGTTTTCATGGTTTATGCATTCATAAAGTGGAAGGCATTAGACTTGTCCAAGTCTAAATTTTCAATTAAAAAGAGTAAAGAATATCTACTCACTCCAGTAAAAAATGAGGTCTTAAGACATGAGCCACTACATAAACCGCATCACCACTAAACGCCCATTTTCAGCAGTATGAGGTGTGACCCAAGAAGAATTTGATAAACTATGGCCTGTGTTTATCATAATTTCACAAGAAAAAGTAGAATTTGAACATCAAAAAAATCAGGGTACATACAAAAGAAAGCCTAGATATTCTCATTCTCAAGCGCTTAAAACACATAGAGATAAATTAATATTTATACTGTATGACATGAAGAACTATCCCACTGATGATGTCATGGGGTTCAATTTTGAAATAGGACAGTCTACAGCAGAAGCTTATGTCAATACACTATGCCCTATTTTAGAAGAAACTCAGAAACGTTTAAAAGTTTTACCTGTCTCGACTATTGAAACCCCTGAAAAGCTTTCGCAACTCACTGATAATAAGGTTATTTTAGTGGATACTACTGAGCGCTCACACTATCGGCATAAGGACTATGATGTGCAAAAAAAACTACAGTGGAAAGAAACATCAACACACCTTAAAAAACAC
>JADGEH010000185.1 GCA_016744475.1 Thiotrichales bacterium
GTTTACGTGAACTATCGTGCCCAGTTTGGGCAGTTTTAAGGCATTTTGTGCTGCCAGATCGGGCACTTGGTGGGTCACTTCGCCCATCGGCATCCAACGTTGTGCATTAAAAATCAGCAATTGCCCATCGACATTAGCCACATTCCCTTGTTTTAAATCAAGGGTTTGAGACAGTAATGCTAAGCTGTCAGCGCGGACTGAATAATAGTTTAAAGGTTCCGCTCGCACGGCATATTGATTCAGTTCTGCGCGGTAATCAGCAGTAAATATATAGTCTTCAGCTTTGCCATGCCCCGTATCTTCCACCCGCAAGCGGCTCCCAACAGGATATTGAGGTTCATCGACCAGTAATACAAAATCAATCGCTTGGCGTAATTCTGCTGGATGAGCAAAACGCACCACAGGTTCTTCCTCCAATACTGCGGTCATGCCTTCTTGTAATGGAATCCAATGACCCCAGCGATCATAAAAAAACAAGGCGGCTTGACCTTCTCCTGCATCTTGCACTTCCACCACAGCCGTGCGGAATACTTTAAAATCTTCATCCAACGCCTGTAATGCAGCCATATCAGCCACTTGGTAACGCGCCTGTAGAGATATAAGAATATTGCCGTCGCTGATGTAATGCTGGCTTTTGCCATCCCCCATATCTTCCACCAACACCTGCTGACCGGGCATAATAAAGTCGCGGTCTCGCGCTTCTTCATCGATTAAGGTGAATTGATTATGTTGACGGCTTTCAGAAAAAATACGTGCGCCGCTGCTGAGCTGAATCTCATCGGCTTGTATGTGAATATTGCCTGCCGCATTGCCCCCGGCACTACTGGTAGACATTTGTCCACCTTCTTGCATGATTAACCGATGAGTGTGCAGTTCGATGTTGCCGCCTAAACCCGCTTGTGCATGTTCACTTTGCGAGTCTGCGTAAATGCCACTGGTGGCTTGGTTGTAATCACGCGGGGAAAAGTTGTTTAAGTAGACTAATTGCGCATTCGCAGGTTCGCGCAATACGATGTTGTCTGCATTGCCACTCATCAGTGTGTCGCCTTGTACGCGAATATCCAGATCACCTGCGGGTTTTTGATTATTTGTGCTGGCTTCGATTCTGGCTCCATTTTCAATGCGTAAACTGCCTGTTTCTAGGGTGATTTTGCCACCTTGCCCGGTATTATCGGCAAATCCTCGCACCCGTGAATAAATCCCGGCACCAAAGCCATCTTCATTTTCTCCGTGCGGATTAACCCCGCTCAGATAAGTCTCTCCCGTGACTTGAATCTGGATATTGCCCGCATCACTGCTATTGGAACCCTTTAAGGCTATCGAACTATTGGCAATTTGCGCCCCATCCAATAAGCTCAAACGGCCTGCGGTGATATTGATATGCCCCGCAGCACCCGCCCGATTACCGGGATTGTCGGTATCTGAGCCGCTGATAATCACTGTCGGCCAACCTTCTTGATCTACACCCGATAAACGCAGTTCCTCGCTGATATTGAGATCGATCTGTCCTCCACGACCTGCCCCAAAAGCCAACGTGACAATCCCTCCGCCATCTGCTATCGACACCTTGTTGGCTGTGATCGTAATCTGTCCTGCATCGCCTTCTGCCATCGTCGAAGCATCCAGTAAGCCTGAATTTTCAAAGGCTATATCATCGGCTTGAAGCGTGATATGACCGCCTTTTCCAAAACCACGAGTAGAAGCCAATATCCAAGTGTTATCTAAGCTTAATTGCTGCGTATCAATGTGTAATTGACCGCTGTTTCCTGCATTATTTTGGCTAGACAAAGTACGCAATAACACTTGGCTGTCAGAAAACAGGAGGCTGTCTGCCTCTAGTTCAATATTTCCGCCATCGCCTGCACCCTTTGTTTCCGCCTGGATAAAGGCTTTATCCGTAAAATGAATGCGTGGAGCACGGATATGTAAATCCCCGCCCTGACCCGCTTCATCACTTTGGCTATACGTCGCTGTGGCTACCTGGCTACGAACACCTCCAAGACTCTCTCCATCCGCTATAAACTGCTCCGTTGCGGTGATGTCCAATGTGCCGCCTTGTCCGCCGCCATAAGTCTCTATGGACAACTGCGCTCCAGCTTGCAGGGATACCGTATGGGCGTTTAATTGAATATCGCCAGTGGCTCCTAAATTATCCGCTGCGTTTTCTTCAAAAGCCCCTGAACGTGCCACTACAGCGGTTTCCAGCAGAGCTTCATCCGTCCCTTGCAGGCTTAAATCACCGCTGATATTCAGGTGAATATCCGTTCCTCGTCCAGAGCCTTGCGTATCGCCATTAATCATCGCCCCCGCTTGCAAATGAAGTTGTTCAGCTTGGATAACAATCTTGCCTCCAGCCTGTGCTCCCAAGGTTTGCGCTTCTAAGCGACTGCCATCAAGCATGATCTCATGGCCTTGTAGCGAAATATGACCGCCACCTTCTCCACTGGCATTGAGCACCGTGTGCTCATGCAGATAAATGCGCCCGCCGTTTATTCCTGATGGAACAGTCAGTTGGATGTGGCCTTGCGGTGCGCTCAAGCTATCCTGCGCAGTTTCCGTGTTTTGTGTGATGTCAATATGAGCTCCGGTCAGGCTCAAAGTCTGTCCCGTGCTCACCTGCAAATGGGCTTTTTCCAGCGCAATACCGCCATGTGCTTGATCCAAAAAACCAAAATCTTGAGGCGCATGAATACTCAATTGACTCTCTTCAGCTAAATCGGCATAAAACCGTCCATCCGCAAAACTTAAATAATCCGCTGTTGCCGCAAAAAAACTACCCTGAACATCCAGTTGCGCTTGCTCCCCAAAAATGATGCCTGCCGGATTGAGCAGATAAGTATGCGCCTTGGGTATCGTGTTTTTAAGCCACCCATTGATGTGAGATACCTCGCCTCCTGTAATGCGAGTCACAACATTAGCAATGCTCGGAGCACCTGAAAAAACCGCTGTTTCATTGGCTGCAAGATTGAATTGGTGAAAGGAGTGAAACAAGTTAGCCCCTACGGTAACGCCCATATCTTGGGTCAGCGCATATTCTCCAGACTGATTCAGCGGCACGGCTTGATGAGGGGCGGTATTAATCTCTGCTTGGGAGGGAAGACTGAGTAGAAAAATCGCATAAAAACGGAGGGAATATGGGGAAAACTGTGGTTTTTGGGTTTTTGTCACTTAAAAATCCTTATTCTCTCTATATTGACATTAATCATTGATTTTATGAACGATAGCAACGCTTAAAGCGATGCGAACCTTATCCACCTGAACAAAATCCAGAAAATTTTATGGAATACGACACTTTTCCAGGGGTTAAAAGTTTTTTAATTCAGGTAAAGTATTTAATTTTCCTTAAATGAATATTTATGGGAAATTCATATGAATATCGAGATCGAATAGGTCGAGGGAACTTCCCCCTTCAGCCTTTCACAAAACCAAACGTGACACTCTCGCTTCATTTGGCTCTTATCATTCAACCTGCTCAAAACATCTGTCCACTTCGGTTCTTTGTCAGTTCCCTTGATGAGCACGCTGCGCTTTGTCCATCCTACTTTGCATCCGTTGTCGTGTTCTTATCGCCGTCCAAAACATCACCACCGATATTCACGCTGCCATCACCGTTGAGGTTGAATAGAATAGCCGATGGCTTTTCTAATCGGGGTTTTAATTGCGCCGTCCGTGTTTCTTTGGTCATGATGTTTAACACCGCGTGTAACGGATAACTCCCGTATTTACAATGGTATTCTTGCTGGCCGCCTCGTTCTAATGCCAGCAAATCGGCAAAATCGGCTCTGGGTCTATAGCAAAATTATATCAGTTGTTAAGACTGCCAGTCCTTCAAGGACTGGCAGTCTTGGGTTTGGCTCTATCGCAAGCCTATAAATGATGTACTTTAGCTATAGCTCCTTGCGCATTCGCTTTATTGCCTGTGCCGGGCAACCACACCCACTCGCCGTAAACCAAATCCATGCGCCCTAGAATTTTTTTCACTTCAGCATACAGTTCATCAAAATATCGTGCGGCATCATGCCCGCTGAGCCATAAAGACCAGCGTCGTCCGTGGTAATCTGCCATCGCCAAAGCATCGGCTTGCCACTGTGCAGAGCGCAAGCGCACGCCGTTTTGCCATACCACTTCATCCACAATTTCTTCATGCCGCCGCACAATAAAGTTTGCGCTCAAATGACGCGGTAAAAAACCTTCAAAATCAAAGTCAAAACGCAAGGCGCGGGTACGTTCAAAGTACAAATCAGCGGGTTGATCGGAAGGCAATAAATCGGGAATCACATAATGCCCGCGCTCGTGCGGCAACTCGTAACACAGTTCAAATTCCTTCATCGCTTCCAGTATCACCCAGTAACGATCCGGTGGATAAGTCAGTTTATTGCCTTCATGATCTTCCACGGTTTTCGCGGTCAAAATATCTCGCGCCGCTGTTTCTGCTAATCGCGCTTGCTGGGCATACAACAAGGTATACACGCCATAGGTCAACCAGCGCGGATTCAACACATAATCATCTAAGCGGGTGATGCGAGGAAAATGCAGCACCACTCCCAGAGCATCTAATAATGTCAACAAGCTATCGTGGTTAAACCCGCCCGTTGCGCGAATACCTTGTGCTTCGCACAAGGCTGCATAATCTGCTTTGCTTAAAAAGGCCGAGCGGGGCGATTGTTCTCGCAGGTCTTTTAAGACTTGAAATTCTGCGGGGCTAAAGCGGGTTTGATGAATCTCCATCGCTTGTAAATGCTGGATTAAATCGGCTTTGAAAATGTCGAAATAACGCTGAAACTGGCCACCATCTTGATACGAAGTGCAGCTTAAGGGGTAAAAATCCACAATCCGCGATTGTCCCGCCTGTTGTTCATCGGGATAGGCTTCTTTTAAGCGCAATAAATCCAGATTGACTTGGGTTAAATCAGATTTATTGCCAACTAGCAGCACTTTGGAATCACCGCCAAAGGCTTTGACATGTTCCAGCCAATATTCAGCTTGTTGATTGGCATTGATGTCTGTGCGGGCATTGAGCAACAGTACGTACAAACAACGCGAGCGTAAGAAAAACTGGTGGGTGGCATGAGCCATGACTTGTCCGCCAAAATCCCAGAAATGCGCTTTGATGTCAGTTCCTGGCACCTCCCATTCGCGGATGTCTATACCCGGTGTCATGGCTTCTTGGCTTTCAATGACGGGTTCATTGAATAAGGTGCGGACTAAAGAGGTTTTTCCGGTTTCGCCATAGCCTAAGAAAATGACGCGGACACGGTTGAGAGTGGTTTGAGGGGACAGCAGGCTGTGGGAGACGTTTTTGGATGCGTTTGATGCACGTTCTAACAATCGGGCATTGATTTCTGCTGGGGATAAATGCTGTTCTTCTTCGCTCAGCATAATTTGCGCTTTCAGCGTACTCAAGTCTAAGGGCTTACCCGCCATGCGGTCTTGATACCAGGGCAACCAATAGCTGTCGAAACCCTGCCCTAAGTCTTGTAAACCTTGTATAAAACGAGAGGATAAATGAGGATGAATGAAGTCTGAGGATTGTGATAAAAATGATTTAACAGAATGATTTTTATATAAAAAATAGATGTTCTCTATAGCTTTTTTCCACAAGTCGGCATCGGCGGCATCGGCGGCATCGGCGGCATCGGCGGCGTAGGCGGCGGCGGCATCGGCGGCATAGTCGGCATTGGCAGCATCGGCGGCGGCGTAGGCGGCGGCATAGACGGCGGCGTAGGCGGCGGCGTAGGCGGCATAGGCGGCGTAGGCGGCAGCGTCAGCATCGGCGGCGGCGGCATCGGAGGCGGCACTCATCTCTCTATCCTGCAACAACGCCGCACTCCAAGCTAACTGCCCAGTTCGTAACACGGCGAGCAAATATTTTTCTCTCTCTTCTACCTTCCAATACCACAAAAAGGGTTTTTGCCCCTTGCCTGTAGCTAACCCTGATGATTTTTCTTGGCTGTCTTCATCGGCTCTCACGGCTAAACCTGGCAAGGCCAACAAGGCCATGCGTGCCGCAAAAGCGGCACATTTCCAAGGATCATTCAAAGCCCGTAGGCGTTGTTTTAGTTCTTCTCTATCCATTTATTAAAGTTCCGAGTTGATTGAGCGGTGGGCGTGCTGATCGGCTACGAATAATCCTGTCTGCGGCGGCTTGCATCTACCTCATATCAAGCCCTTATTTAAGTCCATTTTCTCGTTCCCACAGTCTGAGGCTGTAAAAGAACTCCTTCCACAGGCGACATCAATGGGATTAAAAATCCTAGAATTCATGTTTTTTCGGCTATTTCAAGGCAAAAAAGGAGG
>JADGEH010000054.1 GCA_016744475.1 Thiotrichales bacterium
TCTGTTAAACTGCTCGTATACAGTCTGCTTTTAGGGGCTTTTTCTGAAATATCCATACTTCAGAACTTTAACATAATAGATATCAAATGGGTTCTATACTCAATGCCAACAACTATCAAACACCTTGTCTGCAGAGACAGCGCTCAAACACACTTTAACAACATAGCTGGATAAACATATCGACAGACAAAAACGCATCAGTCGCTCTCCTTTGCCAGTGAGTAGCGACGTGATCGAATCTTTATTCGGACGATTCAAACCAGTGCTTAAACGTAGCCCACCAGCAGATATGAACCGTAGCGTACTACTGATTCCAGCCATGTGTGGGGAACTCAAGCAGAGCGTCATTCAGAATGCCATGAGTGTTGCTTGCCATGCCAATTTAACCACTTGGGTACATGATAATATCCCCTATACCATGTGCCAAAAACGTCACCACTTTTTCCAAAATAAAAGCCAAAAAATAGGAAAAAATAACCTTGGTCATCTAGGTTGATTTCGACAGTCTAGATGTCGCCTCTTTGGGGCTTCACTGAATGGCCATGATGCGGCGCATGGGAACAAGGTAAACATCCGTTTGGAAACGCGGGTGTTCTTTTGCGCCTCTTGCGCCGTTTGCGTTGTCTTTTAAGGGCTTAAAGCGGATGGCTTGAGTCGTATAAATGATTCATATTGTCTATTAATTGCCCCCCGTTGGGGCTAGAAATACTTCACTTAATGGTCGTAATGTGACACATGGGCATGAGTGCAAACCAAACCCATCGCCCACAAAAAGCTGAAAGATTCCCCCTAGTTGGTAGAATGCCCCCAAGCTTTAAGCGCAAATCCGTAAGTCACTGAAAAGTAAGCACAACAGGCTCTTTAAAAAATTGCAAAAAGTAGCTATTTATTTGGTAGAATTTAACCGGTTGATTTCTTGGTTCAAAATCATGAAGTTACAGTTAGTATGTTCCCCACGCCTGTGGGGATGAACCGGGTGAATGTTCAGCTTGACCGTCGGCAGATTCATGTTCCCCACGCCTGTGGGGATGAACCGAAAATGTGGATAGTGACGATCTAAGCATATTAATGTTCCCCACGCCTGTGGGGATGAACCGGATGGTTTTATTCCTGCGTCGGCTACTAAGTATATGTTCCCCACGCCTGTGGGGATGAACCGCGCTGAGGAATGGTCGCTATGATGAAAGTGACATGTTCCCCACGCCTGTGGGGATGAACCGATAAATATTGCCCTTATTTCAAGGATTTGCTGATGTTCCCCACGCCTGTGGGGATGAACCGGACGGCACCACTACTTTTTGCCTCATTGCTTAATGTTCCCCACGCCTATGGGGATGAACCGGATGGTATGACGCTGAAAACGTCGTGGATGGTACCCCTGGCTCCCACACGCCTTGCCTGGGAGCCATTTAACTCGATGATCCCATGCGCTACATGGAATGCCGCCTTGACCGCGTTGCGGTCAGTACCGTACAGGGATAATATTTCAGTGGTACTGGAACATCGTGGTTAAGACCTGACCCGTTTTTGAAACTGGCTAGGTTTGTCGTATAACAGGTGTATTTTCCCTATACATACCGTCCAATAGGCAATAAAAAAGGCTTACAATTTTCACTGTAAGCCTTTGTTTGCAAGTGTGTTTGCATATAGAATTTGGTGGGCCCGGTAGGACTTGAACCTACGACCAAGGGATTATGAGTCCCTTGCCCTAACCAACTAAGCTGCTAATTTCATTAAATAAAAGCGGGTAAACAATAACAAAATCTGTTGCAAGAAAATCAATGGGTTACATGTTTGTTTTGCAAGCCCTTCAGCGCATTCACCGTGGCAACAACAACGCTCTTTGCGCCATCATCAAGCGCTGCAAATTCCTTTGCGAGGTTCAGGGCATCGCTCGGTAAATCATAAGCAGGCTGAGTGGTATATTGAAATTCTGACCTGATTTCACGCGGATCAACACCAAGGTAGCGTGATACACGCAATAAAAATCCTTCCTTAATCGGGAGAATTCCTCGTAAATACTGAGAAAACGCACTCTGCGTAATATTTAGCTCGCTCGCGGCTTTTTCTTGGGTCAGCTGCAATTCTTTGCGCTTTTTGTCCCAAATTTTACGCAACTCGTTGGCGGCTTGTGTATCTAAATCGCTCATTTTCCTGTCCATGTAATAAGCATAAATTATAAGTATTGCTAATACTAGAAAGCATTGCTAATTTTTTTTAGTAGCAATGCCAATTTTCACTTGCAAGCATACAAAAGCATTGCTACTATCAAATATAACTCAAGCATATAAAAAAGCAATAGATACTCCTCAGAAAAACTCAAGGACATCAACGATGCAGTTAGAGCTTTTGGATACCGACACACAAAAAAACGCGAATAAGCGCCGCGTAATGAAACCTGTTGATATTTGGCCAGCCGACGTTTTTGTTTATGACGATGACGGAACCGAACTTCCAGAAATGGGGGAAATGGAGTGCCCAGAGTGCGGACACAACGACGGTTGGTGGTACTTCAAAGATATGAATGAGATGCAGGCAGGGATTCCATGCCCTAAATGTAATCAGGTTGAGGTTTGCTCGTGATCAAGAGAGCACCGCGCCGTGATAGATACACAGTCATTGACAATAGTGTTTTAGAGGATGAAAGACTGGATTGGAAAGAACTGGGATTGCTTTGTTATCTACTTTCATTGCCTGACAACTGGGAAGTCAGCCCAACACACCTAGCCAAGCAACGCAAGACAGGGCGTGATGGCATTTATTCAGCATTAAAGAAAATGCAGGAATGCGGATATGCAGCACGAAAACCAAACCCTAAAGGCGGCTGGGATTGGACGATTACGGAAAACCCGAATACGGATTTCCCGACACAAACAAATACTAAAGCTTCAACAAGTACTAATTCTTCTAAAACTAATACTAAAAAAGCAGCAAAGGGGAAAACGCAGAAACCAAAGGTACAACCACAACAAGCTGCTGCTGAGTCTGAGTTTTTAGAGTTAAGTGATTTTGAAAAGCAGGCAATGCAGTTTGTCCAAGAATCCAATGACGGTTTTTGGCGTGAGCTGGTCACAGACATTGAACAGCTTAGGCGGTATCTACAAAGCGATAGCCCGAAGGGGCTTAAAGCTCAGGTAAATAATTGGTTATCAAAAGGAAAGAGCAATGCAAACCCCACAAACATTCCGGTCAATTCAAAAACTACTAGCCAATATGCCGACATCCCAGGCTTTCAATAACTTCGATCACGTCAGTCATGTGTTTGCTTATAAACAACAGCAATCTAGCCGTGAGGCGCACATGCAAATAATGAAAGAACAAGCGGACAGGAAAGAACGTAAGTTACAAGAACGTGTGCAACAGATGTTGGCAGGTAGCGGAATTCCGAAGCGATACCGCAAGGCTGCATTTAACACAGCTAATACGTCCGTACAGCCGTTTTGCTGGGAAGCGGGTGAAGTTACGCGATGGATTTCGATAACGCCGTAGAGAGCGGCGCTGGGCTTTTATTGTGGGGTGATGTCGGTACGGGCAAAACCCATCTTGCTTGCGCCATCGCTAATAGCTTGCTGATGCAGCGTTACACCGTGGTTTATACCAGCGCACTAGAACTTGTAGCAGGGCTTAAAGCAAGCTGGAAAGCCACAAGCCGTGAAGAAGGGGAGCTTGCCTTTTATCGCAACATGGCAAAGCCGGACTTGATGATTATTGATGAAATCGGGATGCAGCATGACAGCGATTTTGAACGGGTTGTATTGAGTGCGGTTGTCGAAGCACGTAGTCGTGATTGTCGCCCAATCATCGCCATCAGCAATCTTGAGCCTTCAAAAATTATTCGTGTTGTTGGGCAACGTGCCTTTGATCGGCTGATTGGCTATGACAGCGAGATTTTGAAGTTTGAAGGTGCAAGTTTGCGTAAGCGAGTTCAGAGAAGTTCTTCCCCTGGATAGGGCAGGAATCAGATTTATTAGATTTCAGAAACTTAGAATTGAGCGCAGCCTCGTTTAGTGTATAGGAGTAAAAAATGTCATCTTTTTCTTTCGCGGATTGTTCCAATAATTGTTGCCCGTTTTTTGATAACAGTAAGGATGAAAACTGTTCTTATGTTGACGATAATGGAGAGCCTTTGTTTCACATTTGTGCCTATTATCAGCCAATTAAACCGATTCAACCGAAGAACACAAAATACAAACGCAGTGAATTAGTGGAGCAAGCCCACGAAAAACTGAATCAAATCGAGTGGGACTTACGCACAACTGATGCGCCCAAGCCGTGGGACTACCATTTGTGGTGGCTCATTGATTTAGAGATTAACAAATGAAAGCACTGAGCATTAGGCAACCTTGGGCGTGGGCAATTCTCAACGCAGGCAAAGACATTGAAAACCGAAACTGGAAAACACGGTTTAGAGGGCGTGTTCTGATTCATGCGGGTAAGACGTTTGATGACGATGGACATATGGATTTGTGCATAAAGCAAATGCGTGGTGAGTTTAGTGTTCCATCTGATGAAATCGAATTTAAAACTGGGGGCATTGTTGGAAGTGTCGATATTGTTGATTGTGTTTCTCAAAGTGATAGTGAGTGGTTTGTAGGAAAGTACGGTTTTGTTTTGCGTAATCCGAGGCCGTTGCCGTTTTATTCATGTAAGGGACAATTGAATTTTTTTGAAGTGAACTATAGCTAAATTACATCATTTATAGGCTTTCGATATAGCCAAGCCCAAGACTGCCAGTCCTTCAAGGACTGGCAGTCTTAACAACTGATATAATTTTGCTATATCCGTGCGAAAACAATTTATTCATAAACACGCTGACAGGTGAAGTTACAGATGATCCGATGTCAATTGAAACATGGACAACGTGCGATGAAGTGCCGCTGGAC
The DNA here is from genome assembly GCA_016744475.1 of Thiotrichales bacterium. Classification (GTDB taxonomy): domain Bacteria; phylum Pseudomonadota; class Gammaproteobacteria; order Beggiatoales; family Beggiatoaceae; genus BB31. The sequence goes on from JADGEH010000054.1 coordinate 4,884, forward strand.
GCGGTACAGAAAATCAGTCCATTACGCGCTGCGCTTTGGGAGTTTTACAGAAATTTGCCTAATGGACGGACGTGGGAACAATTTCAAGCTCTCTCCAACGACCATGTTTTGTTCAATAAGCTTTGGTGCTATGCACTGAAGCTGCCAGGCTGGAACGAGGGCAAGCCTCCACCTGAGAATTTGCGCCAAATTAATCCAACCACAGGGGAATTACTCACATGAATAAATTAGTAGCAGTAGTCGATATAGAAACAACAGGCTTTCAAAATCAAGGTGGGCTTATTGTTGAAGTCGGGATTGTTGGGCTTAACCTTTCAACGGGTGAAGTAGTTGAGGAATTTTCTTCACTTGTGAAAGAAAAAGGTTTTGGTGAGAAACACACCAAGCAGCCATACGGCTGGATTTTTCAGAATTCAACGCTTAAGCCGGAGGAAGTTGATAACGCACCATTATGGGAAAGCGTTAAACCTGCAATTCAAAAAGTTTTTGATAAGTATCCGCTTGGAGCAACGGCTTACAATAAACGGTTTGACTTTGGTTTTCTTAAATCACGCGGTCTTAAAATTAAAGAGTTGAATTGCATCATGCTCAAAGCTACGCCGATTGTGAATCTACCTTCTAATCGTGGGTTTTCAACGCCTAAGTGGCCTACTGTAGAAGAAGCGTGGGCGTATTTTTTTCCAAGCAGGCCATATCAGGAAGCGCATAGAGCTTTAGACGATGCTGTACATGAAGCTCAAATAGCATATGCGATCAAATTAAATGAAAAGAACAAAGTTTTACAAGAAAACGCTCAACAGTGAGCGATGGCGAAAGATACGCCGTGCGGTTATGCGCCGCGACAATTGGAAGTGCCAGCATTGCGGTAGTGATGCTGCGCTCGAAGTTCACCACAGGCACTACCTTACGCTCGGACAAGAGACCGGGCGTGAGTTAAAAACTTTATGCAAACGCTGCCATGCAGCCATTCACAACGGAAGTCATAAACATCATGGGTAAAAAATCTGAACAGTTAGAAATGTTCTCAACGTCAACTGAAATTGAAGCGCTTGGCATTGAAAAGCAAAGCATCAGCTTTGGTGATGATGGGGCAACGATTAAAGCGGATATTGTTGGGGTGATCACTACACGCGACTTAGCAAAGGTGACGAAAGAAGTGTGGGCACAAGCGATTGCCGATTGGTTAATTGAGTTGTCTGGCGATGCTTATCACGCTCAGGACTACATCAACATGGCAGATACAAAGCGTAGAGAAAACAAAAAACGTGATGTACAAGAGACAGCCCACTAATGAAAGCATTGATTTTATTCTCTCTACTGCTTTCTTCGCCTGTATATGCTTTAGAACCAATTGAACTCTGGCAGCGTTTTATTGATTCCAGAAAACCTGAGCCGGAAACGGTTTTATTTAATGCACTAAGCTGTGATGGCTTTTTTCGTGGTTCAAAGGCTGTGGTCACACTGTCGCCTGTGAATGGTGAGCATCGGCCTCATGTTTCAACGGTGTCGATCAATAACGGCGTTGCTCATGTGCCTATGGGGTGGGCGACTGTTGGGCAAAAATATATTATTTCATCTCAGCACGCTTATCCCCACACGTACCCAGCACCTAATGAAATTCAATTTGTTTATGATGACGTGTCATTCATTGGTCATTTAGATACGTGTGATTGGGGTTCATGGGAGTAGAAGTAACATGAAAGAAAAGCCAAAACCAACAAAGAAAACACAAATCACGTTTCAGGGTGTTAGGGCTTCCACTTCTCAGTGGGCAGAAATGTGCGGTGTCAATTTTAATCAGTTTATTGCGCATTTTTCAAAGCATGGTTGCACTGTTTGTGATTTGGATTATTGGAGGGGACAACGACATGGGTAAGGTGTTGCACCTCTCGGCAAAGAAAGAGGTTGAGGATAAAGATAAAATACCGTTGTCGGCTGCTACTGAGGTGACAGTAACGAAGATTATCAGCAAGCCGGAAAACATTCGGATATGGATTGATATTGATGATCCTACGCCGGAGCTTTTGTTTGAACTGGAGAAGATTAAGCAGAGCGGTGCAGTCTGTGATATGGAGTTGAAAGAGCATGTTTAGACAATTAGCTTTGACTTTCTTTTATGTTGTTGGGATTCTCACGGCACTTTCTGCCCGTGCTGATACGTTGGATGATGCCATTCAAATTGTGGTCGAGCAAAACGCAGTGATCCGGGAAGCGGAAGCGAAGGCGGGGATTGTAGCGGCTGAGAATTCTTGGCTGTCCCGCGTGAAGCTGCGTACCACGCTGGGCTACTCACAGAAAACGACTAGCACGGAGGCAGCGGGGCTGGATGCCCGTGGCGTTCTCACGCTGGAGATTCCGCTCGGTTCAAGCGGCTCCAGGAAGCGCAGCGCAGCACAAGCGACTGTGGCTTCTAAGCGGGATGCTGTTGTGGCGAAGTTTTTGGCTGATGTTTCTAAGCTGCGTGAGTGGCAGCAAAAAGTACAGAACGATAAGGAAATGCATCAGCTTAAACTAGACAAGCTGGAGTATTTCAAACAGGCGAATGACGCTGGCACGATTGAACCGCAAGAACTTTGGAAGTATGCGGAAGAGGCGAAGAAGGCAGAACATGGTGCAATGCTGTCTATTGCAAAGGAAAAGATGTTTGGTGAGGAAACGGCACGGATATGGGGCGGTTTTCGTTGGCAAGAATTGCGGGGGCTTTTATGAATCCTGATATTACTTTTTTCCCTGGTGGCTGTGTTCATCGTAATCGTCGTAGTCATGCTGTGGTTGAAATGGATTGTGAGAAATGCCCTATTCGCAGGCGCTGCGCTCGCAACAGTGCGCCCAAGGATAAAGTGCTGAACCGTTCATTCTTGCAATCTTGCTTTGGTATACCTGGGCCTATTCTGATGTACCCAACACAGGATCACGAAATACCTTCACCAAAACAGCATGGATTGTTTGATGATTGAAGATATTGGCTTTATTGGCAGAAGTGATGAGCGCAAGAAAGCGCTACAAGCGGTTGAGCATGGGCAAAACGTGTTGCTAGTGGGTCGCTCTGGTATTGGTAGGAAAGCGTTGCTGCATTCGTTGCGTGGGGAATTTGAGGGGTATGTGTTGCCAGCCGGAACGAATAAAAATGCGTTGCTGGGATTGGCGCGGACGATTCATGAGGATGTGGGTTTGACTATTTCTATATCACTATTGCCTGCACGTACTCAGAAACGGGCACAAAGAGGGGAGGCGATTGTCTGGGAGGATTTGAACCACCCACTGACAAGGATACCACAGATTTACGAAGTCCTTGCAGCGTCGTTAGAGGGCAAGGATAAGCGGATTTTTATTGAGTCGTTGGAGGTGGCGCCGCAGCAAGCCGAATTTTTTGCTCAGTTGTTGGGGGTGGCTCAGGTGATTGCGTGCATGGATACAGTGAACCGTCGAAACCGTGTTATGAAGATGCTGTACAAGTTTCAATACCGTCTCGACTTACGCCAGATGAGTTTGAATGATGCCAGCGATATAGCTACGGCCTGGACGAAGGCGCATGGGGTTCGATTTGCGAATGATAAAACCCAGGCCGCGTTTGTGCGGCATGTAGCCCAGGACAGCGGCGGTATCCCTGCGGTGATGTTGGCGATGATGCAGAGCGCAAAGGCAACAGGCGAAATCACACCCGCCACAGTTAGAGAGTTTCAGCCGGAGAATGCCCGACGTTACTTTGATATGACACCATTTTTAATCATTGTGATGGTGGTATTTATGGCGATGCGTTACGCATCACGGGGACTCAGTGAGATTGAGGCGTATATGCTTTCTGGCATGGGCAGTGCGCTTATGTTTGGCATGATGTTCTTATTGCGGCAACTAGGGAGGAGAAGAAATTAGTGGATACTTTGGAAGCATTGGAGATAGCAAAAGCACTCGAGCGCGCTGCACGGCACATACGCAAAAAAATAAATATAGCCAACAAAGAGCAAGAGGATCAGCTTCGCTTAAATGAATTAAGAAGAAAGGCTGCTGAAGGAAAAGTAAAACGGAAGCAACGCCTCTCATTGCCAATTCCAAAAATCAGAATCCATAGTGGGCGATTCTGTATAGGTGAATTTAGGGTTGTAAGCCCTGATTCAGATGAAGCCTTTACCATAAAATCCTACGGACAACATAAATGGCATGTTAGGAATAGAATTATAGAAAAACTTAACTCTGAATTTTTATTTTTGGAGTTAAGGGTTAGCTCAGTTTTGTATGTTTATAAAATATGATTGCACCCACTCACATTGTATTTTCACAGACTTGCTTTTTAGTGGCCTGCATTGGCTTTAGTCATGCACCTTCATTCCCAGAAATCCTGCTTGCTGCTACTGCTTCTATGTTCCCTGCTGATTTGGATTCTAAGTCCAGTATCCCAGGGCGGATTTTGCCTAGGATTGCTGAATGGCTGGAATTCCGCTTTGGACATCGCACCATCACGAACTCACTACTCGCCCAGGCGGTGATCGGTTATTTTGTTTTTTCCCTTTTTCCCTTTTTCCCTTTTTCCCTTTTTCCCTTTTTCCCTTTGGTGTGGTGCTGGCGCTCATCAGTGGTTGGGTATCGCACAGCATAGCGGACATGATGACTAAAGGCGGGGTGTGCTGGTTTTATCCTTCACGGGTGCGTTGTGTGATTCCTGGCAATCAGGATTACAGGATGCGTGTCATGGGCTGGGGTGAGTTCTGGTTTGCGGTGATCATGTGTGCAACCACCTTTCCGCTTTACAACGCAGCATCGACAGGGCAGGGGACAACGGGATTGATCCGGCAGGCCATCGGCAACATAGACAGCGCTCGGAAAGTGTATGACACACAAAAAGGCGCTAACGTGTGGTGGCTGGAAGTTGAAGGCAAGGACAACATCAGCCAAGCGGACATCACCGGGCGCTACGAAATCATAGCGGGACATGGTGAAAGTGGCTTTCAAATCCTCATTGATGAGGAAAAAAAGACTGTATGCAGGCAAACAAGCTGTGACTGGTTTCCAGAGAAAGCCAAGGTTTCCAAGGGTTCAGCCCAGTCAACAACCATTTTCAAGTTGAACATCTTCAAGCAGGCCATTGCAAAAGGACTGTGCAGCGATAATCCCGCAGCGGCTACGCTTAAAAAGCGCGTGAAGGTACAGCGCCAGCGCATGACGCTGGAACAATTCCATGCCATACGCGCCCACGCCGATGACTGGCTACAGAACTGTATAAACCTAGGCTTACTCACGTTGCAACGCCGCGAAGACTTAGCCTCGCTGATGTGGTCAGATGTTCACGACGGTTTTATATGGATTCAACAGCGCAAGGTTGAGAAGTGGGGGACAGGCAATCTGAAAATTCGTATTACTCCAGAGATTCAAGCGATACTCGACCGGTCCAATGATGGCGTAGAAAGCGAGCACGTTATTCACCGCCGTGCCCATCGTCGCGTCCACGCCGCGAAGCGCACAGACTTAAACGCAGTCTTACCAGGCTTAATCACAAAGCATTTTGCAGCGGCACGACTTGCCAGTGGCATATTTCCAAGTGACCAAGCATCTGCAACGCTTCCATCATTTCATGAGATTCGAGCGCTTGGAGCAAATCAACTGGAAGCGCAAGGAAAGCCGCCGGAGTTGATTCAAGCCCTGCTAGGTCACACCACAAAAGCAATGACTGACGTTTATCTTGATCGGCATCAGATTCGCTGGGTTGAGGTGGATACCCAGGAATATTAGCATTGCTTATATTCTTTATGGCTTTGCAGTATTCGCTGTAATCAACGTATGTTTCATAATATTGCAAGCCATCATCGCAAGATGACAGACACAAAAAAACCAGCATCATGCTGGTTTGTTTTGCAAATGATTTGCAAGTGTTTTGCAAGTCAGAATCTTACCCTTGGTAAGTCTTTGAAAAATGGTGGGCCCGGTAGGACTTGAACCTACGACCAAGGGATTATGAGTCCCCTGCTCTAACCAACTGAGCTACAGGCCCTGTGTGCATCAAGATGACTTGGATGCTAGAAAGCAGCGCATTTTAGGCCAATTGCTTGGTTTAATCAAGAAAACTCCGCAACTGTTCGGAACGACTGGGATGACGCAGCTTACGTAGTGCTTTGGCTTCAATTTGACGAATGCGCTCGCGGGTGACATCAAATTGCTTGCCCACTTCTTCTAAGGTGTGGTCGGTATTCATATCAATACCAAAACGCATACGTAATACTTTAGCTTCGCGTGGAGTCAGACCATGTAGCATTTCTTGGGTGGCTCGGCGCAAACCTTCAAACGTGGCGGAGTCAACGGGGGACGCAATTGAAATGTCTTCGATGAAATCACCTAAGTGCGAATCTTCATCATCCCCAATCGGGGTTTCCATAGAAATCGGCTCTTTGGCAATTTTAAGCACTTTACGTACTTTATCTTCTGGCATTTCCATGCGTTCTGCGAGTTCTTCTGGTGTGGCTTCGCGCCCTTTTTCCTGCAAAATCTGCCGTGATACTCGATTCAGTTTATTGATCGTTTCTATCATGTGTACAGGGATACGGATGGTGCGAGCTTGATCGGCAATAGAACGGGTAATGGCTTGACGTATCCACCAAGTCGCATAGGTGGAGAATTTGTATCCACGGCGATATTCAAATTTATCCACGGCTTTCATCAATCCAATATTGCCTTCTTGAATTAAATCAAGAAATTGCAAGCCACGATTGGTGTATTTTTTGGCAATAGAAATCACTAAACGTAGATTGGCTTCAATCATTTCTTTTTTAGCACGCCGCGCTTTGGCTTCGCCAATGGACATATGACGATTGATTTCTTTGATTTCAGTCAAACTTAAGCGGCAATGTTTTTCTAGTTCAATCAAAGTTTGCTGCGCTTCTTGTAAACGCATTTCTTGTTTTTTCAAACCTTCAACATAGCTTTTTTTGCCTTTTAATAAGGTGGGTAACCAATCAGGGTTGGTGGCATTGCTTTTAAATGAGGTAAGAAATTCTTTTTTATCCATGCGAGCATGTTTCACGCATAGATCACGAATCATATTCTCTTGTTGACGAATCAAGTTGACCGCTTCACGTAAACGCACGGTTAAAGCATCAATCACTCGTGGCACAATTTTAAATTCAAGAAAACAATCGGAGACTTCTTTGCGTATTTTCAAATGCGGTTTTGAACCTGCACCATGTTCTGCTTTGAGTTTTAGAGATTGAGCATTCAGTTCTCGCAAATGAGTAAAATGCGCTTCTACTTCTTCAGGATCAAGGGCATCATTTTCTTCTATTTCTTCTTCATCATCATCGGTGTCTGTATCGCCATCTACGGCTTCGCCCGCAGGTGCCACGACGACTTCTGCTGGTGGTGGCACGGGATCATCTCGATGAGGATCGGTAAAACCGCTGATGATGTCAGATAATTTGAGTTCATCTTGTTTGACTAAATCATATAAAGCCAAGAATTCGGCAATAATATCAGGATGTGTGGCTAAAGCAGATAAGGCTTGAATGGTGCCTTCTTCAATGCGCTTGGCAATTTTGATTTCGCCTTCGCGAGTCAATAAGTCAACGGTCCCCATTTCACGCATATACATACGCACGGGGTCTGTGGTGCGGCCAAATTCGCTATCGACATTGGCTAATGCGGCAGCGGCTTCTTCGGCTGCATCTTCGTCAGTGGCAACAGCGGTATCAGACATTAACAAGGAGTCATCATCCGGTGCAAATTCATGCACGGTAATGCCCATGTCATTGATCATATTGATGATACCTTCGACTTGTTCGGGATCAACGATGTCATCGGGAAGATGATCATTGACCTCATGATAAGTCAGGTAGCCCTGTTCTTTTCCCTTAGCAATCAATAGCTTAATTTGTGATTTTTGCTGTTCCTGATTCATATTGCCTCAAACACCTATGAAAAATAACCAGTTTTCAGTTTCTGTCGGATAACACAAGGTCTATAAGTGTAGACGATGATTTTTCGACCTGCCGGGGATGACTGTCATTTTTTATTATTAATTAGACTTGTCCGGGCTTAAAACACCGACTGCAAAACAGCGGATATTGGCGGTTTTCCCCGTTCCTTTTCGTTAAATAGAATGACTATTCGCCTCAAATGAACGAAAAAAACCGCTCAATCCCGCTGCTTTTCGCTACGGCGTTTAAACCCGGACAAGTCTATTGAGATGACGTAGAGACTTCTTTATGAGTCTGTCTGCACTGATGGATAGCTTTATTTATGTTCCCCAATTTAAATAAAACCTACTTAATATCAGCGTCTAATGCCTAACACGTTGTTGCATGAGCGTTGTAAATTCTTCTTTTTCCTGCCTACTTAAATGATCTAAGCGAGATTTTTGCAAGAGCATTTCTAGCCGCTGTTCTTGTATGTCTTGATTGACACGACGCATAGCATCACAAAATTCTGCTACCAGCCCATCGTCGGGTAAATGGTGTTCCCACGCCGCCAGTTTATGCAAAGCACCGGAATATTGGTCATCACGCCAGTGTTCCAGAATCATCCCTGTATTACAGTGGGGGTGCTGGCGGATAAAATCGACTAATGGGCCGAGTATTTGACCACCAGCAATATCGTGCAATGTGGCTTGTGCTAATTCCGGTAAATGTTCAATCAATATTGGGTGTTGAATTAATAAACCAATCACCGTGCGCATCGGCGACATGCTGGAAAGATGTCCACGAAAAGCTTGCTTTTGTTCGCGTTCTCCCTGAACTCGTGCCTGCCAGAGATGTTGACTCTGTTGCGCGGTTTGATCGCTGTCGTTCGGTACCAGTTGGGTTAAGTTTTTCATATCAATCGCACCCAAGCGATCACGTAATAATTGTTTAGCGGGTCCTTCGGGCATTTTATCTAGCACAGGTTTAGCTTGTTCCAACAACTGCATTTGTCCCGTTAAACTATCGCTATCAACGTGCTCTGCAAGATATTGGAATAAAAAAGCAGCCAGTGGTTGTGCTTGTTGAATACGTTGTTGAAAAGCCTTTGCGCCTTCCTGACGCACTAAAGTATCCGGGTCTTCGCCATCGGGTAAAAACATAAAACGTGCTTCGCGGCCTTCGCCTAATAACGGCATACTGATGTCTAATGCTCGCCAAGCGGCTTTGCGCCCAGCTTCATCACCATCAAAACAAAACACCACTTGATCCACGACACGAAACAAGCGTTTCAAATGTTCAGTGCTGGTGGCTGTGCCCAAGGTGGCCACTGCATTGCGCACGTCAAATTGTGCCAGCGCTACCACGTCCATATAGCCTTCCACGACTAATAAAGTGTCGGGGGCTGGGCGTTGCTGGCGCGTGGCATACAGTCCGTATAATTCCTGCCCTTTATGGAAGACAGGGGTTTCTGGTGAGTTCAAATATTTGGGTTTGCTGTCATCCAATACTCGCCCACCAAAAGCAACCACTTGTCCTCGTCGGTCTTGAATGGGAAACATAATGCGGTGACGAAAACGGTCATAAAAGCCGCCCTGTTCTTTTTCAATGAGCAGCCCCGCTTCTAATAATATTTGTTGTTGAGCCGCAGTCTGCCCAAACTGTTGCAATAGGTGGTCCCAACCAGAGGGCGCAAAGCCCAAGCCAAAATCAGCTGCAATGTCTCCACTTAAACCGCGTTGTTTCAGATAAGCAATTGCTTGTTGTTTTTCTGGATGCTGGCGTAACTGCTGTTGATAAAATTGCGCTGCCTGTCCCAACACATCCAGTATGGCTTGTCGCCGTGAAGTATCCACTCGTTCGGTATCATCACCTTGTTGCTCATAGGGAATATCAAGCCCTTGGCGATGAGATAATTCTTGGACGGCTTCAACAAATTCAAGCTGCGCATAATCCATCAAAAAAGAGATGGCATTGCCTTTGGCACCGCAGCCAAAGCAATAATAAAATTGTTTGTCTGGGCTGACGCTAAATGAGGGCGTTTTTTCTTCATGAAAGGGGCAACAGGCAGAGAAATTTTTGCCTGTTTTGCGCAAACTCACATAACCATTGATTAAATCAACAATATCAGAGCGTGCTAACAAGTCATCAATAAAGGCACGGGGAATGTGTTTAGACATATGTCCCCCTGGCATCGTGTGCGGTGAATGGCTTATTTCAAGGTGATACAAGAATGGGCTGGGAGGGCATACTTGTAAATATTACGCTGGTTTCATACAAGATTCAGTGATTGTTTAATGGCTGAATTGATTTACCCAACCCTGGATCATGCACTAGACTTTTTTCCTGAATGTTTAGAACAATGTGAATGAGAAAAGAATCAGTTTGCAGCTTATAGCCAAATAAATCATCGTTTGAATGAATACAATGAACCTGTTGGGCAGATGCACTGTCAGCATCACAGCATGGAGTTCAACCTAATTGCTGCTTGACCAAACCGCTGACTTGCCCCATATCGGCACGCCCTTGCAGTTTAGGCTTTAGCACTGCCATGACTTTACCCATATCGCGCATATTGTCAGCACCGGATTCAGCAATGGCGCTATCCACCATGGTTTTTAATTCGGTATCAGATAAAGGCTCAGGTAGATAAGTCTGAAGCACTTCTAATTCAAATTGTTCTTGGTCTACCAAGTCTTGACGCTGTGCAGTGCTGTATTGAGCAATAGAATCGCGGCGTTGTTTGACCATTTTATCCAGCACAGCCAGCACTTGAGCATTATCTAAATCAATCCGCTCATCCACTTCGCGTTGCTTTAAGGCAGCTAAAATTAAGCGAATAATAGATAAACGCGGTTTATCGCCACCTTTCATTGCGGCTTTCATATCTGCGGTGATTTGTTGTTTGAGTGTGGAATCAGCCATCATGACCTCGATACATTACGCACAAAAAAAGAAAGAGATTTTCAAGTACTTGAAAATCTCTGTGAAGATATAGACATCTGCTTGTCTATGAATTGAAAAGTGGCCGGGTAGGGCTATCAACTAATGGGGTCTTTCACGACGTGCGGTTTCGCGGGAGAGCTTTTTGAGGTGACGTTTTACGGCTGCGGCAGCTTTACGCTTACGTACAGACGTTGGTTTTTCATAAAATTCACGACGGTGAACTTCAGCCAGTACACCAGCTTTTTCGCAAGAACGTTTAAAACGACGAATAGCAACCTCAAAAGGTTCGTTTTCTTTGACACGGACATTAGGCATGAAGATAAAGACCCCAAATTTGTGAAATAAATCAAGATAATCAGGCTGTTATATAACAAGCCGTGGGAAAATAATTAAGGAGCCGCACATTTTATCTGATCGCCTGTAAAGGAACAAGGGAAACTTACTCCCTGACGTGACGCAAAGGCTCGATTTTGCGCTAAAAAACGCTACTTCACGCTGTGTGCTTAAACTGAGAGCCTATACGAAAACGGGATAATCGGCTGCAAACCCGCCCTTTTGGCCAGGTTTTCCGCTTTTTTTTGTTAAATAGCTCGCTATTCGCCTTAAAAAACCGAAAAACCTGCCTCAAAATGGCGAATTTTCGCTTCGATTCCCCATCTTCGTATAGGCTCTGAGTTACTGCGTCATCAATAAATAAACCTGGGCTAACAACTGCGTATCTAATAATGCGCCATGTTTGATACGCAAACGGGTATCCACTTTATAACGACGACATAAGCCATCCAAACTATTATCCACGCCAGGATGCTTAGAACGCGCTAAGGTCAAGGTATCAAACACCGTGCAATAACGTTCAATGCTGCCCCATGGCTGCGACAAGCGCTTTAATTCATAGTTAATAAAACCCACATCAAAAGCGGCATTGTGGATGATTAATTGACTGTCTTTAATAAATTCAATGAATGCATCAATCACATCAACAAATAACGGTTGCTCATGCAAAAATTCATCACTCAAGCCATGTACGGCTTGCGCTCCGGGATCAACCAGACGCTCAGGATTGAGATAGGTGTGAAATTTATTTTCAGTGATCACACCGTCTAAAATTTCAGTGCAACCGATTTCAACGATGCGATGCCCTTCAGAAGGTGCCAGCCCCGTTGTTTCTGTATCTAACACAACCTGTCTCATAGTGTTGTTTTCATCCTTAACTGCAAAAAATAAACAAAAATTATATCAATAGACTTGTTTTAGTCGTGGGGCTTGTCGGATACGCTTCACTGAATCCGACCACAGCCCGCTGATCACAGCAAAAATCCCCCAGCAGCACAAGTTTTAATTCGCCACAATATTCACCAATCGCCCCGGCACCACGATGATTTTGCGCAGGGTTTTGCCCTCGGTGTGGGCTTGCACTTTCTCATGGCTTAAAGCGGTTTGCTCGATGGCTTCTTTGCTGGCATCGGCGGCGACTTGGATTTTCGCCCGCATTTTGCCGTTGACCTGCACCACCAACTCTAACGAAAATTTCACCAAGGCGGTGTCGTCCACTTCAGGCCAGGGCTGGTCAATGACCAAACCGCTGCCGCCTAAAGCTTCCCATAATGCTTGCGTGATGTGCGGCACGATGGGCGAGAGCATCAGCGTGATGGCGTTGAAAGCTTCGCGCAAAATGGCGTGGCTTTGCGGCGTGTCGTCGGCGCGTTGCAAGGTGTTGAGCAATTCCATGCAGGCGGCAATCGCGGTGTTGAAGGTGTGCCGCCGTCCGATGTCGTCGCTGACTTTCTTGATGGTTTCATGTACCGCTCGGCGTAGGTCTTTTTCGGCACCGCTTAAGGCGGCGATGTCGAGTGCGGGCGTGTCTTGTTCTAAATGTTTGTCGATTTGTGCCCACAGGCGTTTGAGAAAACGAAACGCGCCTTCTACGCCACTGTCAGACCATTCCAAGGATTGATCGGGGGGCGCTGCGAACATCATGAACAGGCGCACGGTGTCGGCACCGTAGCGCTCGATCATGATTTGTGGATCAACGCCGTTGTTTTTGGATTTGGACATTTTTTCGGTGCTGCCGATGTGGACGGGCTGTCCGTCGGCGTTGAGTATGGCGCTGAGTACGCGGCCTTTTTCGTCGAGTTCGGTGTCTACGTCGGCGGGATTAAACCAGGTTTTGCTGCCGTTGCTTTCTTCGCGGTAGTAGGTTTCGGCGATGACCATGCCTTGAGTGAGCAAGCGGGTGAAGGGTTCGTTGCCTTTGACCAAGCCCTCGTCGCGCAGCAATTTGTGGAAAAAACGCGCATACAGCAGATGCAAAATGGCGTGTTCGATGCCGCCGATGTATTGATCCACAGGCAGCCAATAATGGGCGCGTTCGTCGAGCATGGCGTTGGCATCGGGGCAGGCGTAACGGGCGTAATACCAGGAAGATTCCATGAAGGTGTCGAAGGTATCAGTCTCGCGTTGCACCGTACCGTCGCACGCGCTGGAGGTGGTGTGGTAAAAGCTGGGCGTGGTTTTTAGCGGCGAAGTCGCGCCGTCGGGCACCACATCTTCGGGCAATTTGACGGGTAATTCTTCCGCCGGGACGGGCAGGGTGTCGCCGTTTTCGCAGTTCAGCATCGGAATCGGACAGCCCCAATAACGTTGGCGAGAAATCCCCCAGTCGCGCAGGCGGTAATTCACGCGGCGTTGGCCTGCATTTTTTTGCCCTAAATAGTCGGCAATAGCCTCAAAGGATTGTTGGAAATCTAGGCCGTTAAATTCGCCGGAGTTGATGAGGATGCCTTTTTCGGTGATGGCGGTCTCTAGTGAGGCTGCCACGCTGCCGCCTGCCTCAATAATCACTTGTTTAATCGGCAAGTCGTATTTCTGTGCGAATTCAAAATCCCGCTGGTCGTGTGCAGGCACGGACATCACCGCACCGGAGCCGTAGCCCATTAACACGAAATTAGCCACCCACACGGGCACGGTGTCACCCGTAATCGGGTGAGTGGCGCTTAAGCCTGTCGCCATGCCGCGTTTTTCCATGGTTTCCATATCGGCTTCGGCGGTGCTGGTGGCTTTGCAACTGTCTAAAAAGGCGACGAGTTCGGCATTGTTTTCAGCCGCTTGTAAGGCCAGCGGATGCTCGGCGGCGATGGCAACATAGGTCACGCCCATCAAGGTGTCTGGGCGGGTGGTGAACACTTCCAGCGGCTCGCCGTTCACCGAGAATTGAATCTCCAAGCCTTCCGAACGCCCAATCCAATTGCGCTGCATGGTTTTCACCGCATCCGGCCAGCCGTCGAGGGAATCTAAGTCATTCAACAATTCTTCGGCATACGCGGTGATCTTGATAAACCATTGCGGAATTTCTCGGCGCTCGACCAGCGCACCACTGCGCCAGCCGCGCCCGTCAATCACTTGCTCATTGGCTAATACGGTCTGATCCACCGGGTCCCAGTTAACCACAGCGGTTTTTTTGTAGACCAAGCCTTTTTCATACAAGCGGGTAAAAAACCACTGTTCCCAGCGGTAATACTCGTCTTTGCAAGTCGCTACTTCTCGCGTCCAATCGTAGGCAAAGCCCAGACGTTTGAGCTGGGTTTTCATGTAATCAATATTTTCATACGTCCATTGAGCGGGCGGGACTTGATGTTTCAGCGCGGCATTTTCTGCGGGTAGGCCAAAAGCGTCCCAACCCATGGGTTGCAAGACATTTTTGCCTTGCATTCGTTGGTAGCGAGCAATCACATCGCCGATGGTGTAATTGCGCACATGCCCCATGTGTAGCCGTCCGCTGGGGTAAGGAAACATGGACAGGCAGTAGAATTTTTCTTTGTCAGCTTGTTCTTGGACTTCAAAGGATTTTTCTTGTTGCCAGCGGTCTTGCACGGCGGTTTCTATGGCTTGTGGTTCGTAAGCTGTTTGCATGGTTGAGTACATTGAGTTGATGATGAGAAAGAGGGAAGCGGTTGATAAACCGTTTTTGAGGAATCACGCCGCATCAGCGATGCATCTTTGTGTGCTGCGCATTATAGCGAATATGAGAGCACATCGTAGATAGGCTTAAAAAGGCAGGCTTAGGTGTCTGTCGTTAAGGGATAAGCTTCGTCTTCCCAGGCTTGTAAACCGCCGCTTAAGACTTGAGCTTGGGGAAAACCCATGCGTTTCAGTCGGCGCACGGCAAAAGCGGCGCGTAGACCGCTGTGACACATCACCACCAAGGCACAGGGCGCTTGCGTATGCCAGGATTTTAGCGGCTGATCGGCGAGTTTTAACTGAGACAACGCGCATTGGATAGAGCCTGGAATATGTCCCGTGCTGTGAAATTCTGCGGTTTCGCGTACATCTAATAGCCAAATCGCTTCACCGCTGTCCAGCCGTTGTTTGAGTTGTACCGCAGACACCGCAGCTTGACCCGCCAGCCAGCGCGGGAATAAGCGAATAGCGGTAAACAATAAAGCCACCAACAGCACCAAAGCGATGCCTTGCGGATCGCTCATGGTGATGCTGGCTGGGGAGAGAGGTTCAGTCATATTTTTTAAGGAGAAATGCGCCTTATGTCCTCAAGGTTCAATATAGCTCAACCCCCTCTGCCCTAAAATCTCCTCAATCTGTGCGGCTTCTGGCAATCGCATACGCCGTGCAGCCTGCAAGGCCAAACACAACAATCGCTGCACTTCATCTCGATGTTGGATCGCATCTTTTTGCCATAAATTCATGGCTAAATTTGCGCGTGCCACCAATAAACTATGGGTGTCGCCGAGCTGTTCATACACCGGCAATTCTTGCTCTTGGCGTATCGCCAGCGCCTCATCGAGTTGCCCCCGCGCTTGCCAGATGTCGGCGATTTGTCCCAGGGTCACGGCTTTTGAGCGCACATCGCCGAGCTGTTCATACACCGGCAATTCTTGCTCTTGGCGTATCGCCAGCGCCTCATCGAGTTGCCCCCGCGCTTCCCAGATGTCGGCGATTTGTCCCAGGGTCACGGCTTTTGAGCGCACATCGCCGAGCTGTTCATACACCGGCAATTGTTCTTTTTCGCGTATCGCCAGTGCCTCATCGAGTTGCCCCCGCGCTTCCCAGATGTCGGCGATTTTTCCCAGGATCACGGCTTTTTCTCGAATATTGTGATGTTTTTCTGCGATGGGCAGGATGTCTTTTTCCAAGCTGTGTAAGGCTTTGCTGAGTTCACCTTGTGCAACATCTAAATCGGCTAAATTCACTAAGGTCTCTGCGATGTTAGTCTCATCACCTAAAGCTTTATATTTTTTTAACGCTTGCTCAAAAATAGCGCGTGCTTGTTGATATTCACCCACACTGACTAATAATTCACCTTGTTCTCGTAATAAGGCGGCTTGCAAGCGAGGCGTTGTTGACGTGTTTAAATATTTTTGAATATGCGCGATACGCTGGCGGCGCTTTTGCGCTTCAGGGAGGCTGTGTGTGTGTGCTGAAGCCTGAAATGAAGCATTTTCAGGGGGTTCTGCTTGTACATTAAAGTCAAACACTCCTGCTCGCCACGCCCATAAATCAGGGGCTTGTAGAGCAAATTGTTTAATCTGATGGGCGGGCAACCAGAATAACAAGCTGATAGGACAGGCTTTGGCGAGTTTTTCGCGCTGATAATTAAATATGGATAACCAATCTTCATGCTGAGCGAGAGGCCAATTTTCTAAGCCTAAGATATGTAGACAGTGAGCGGTGTGTGCTAATGCCTGCCAACGTGTTGTTAAGTGGGCAAAATCGCTGAAATCTTCTTGGTCGATATGCAGCAGGGCCGAATCATCTTGTATCAGGCGTAGGCGTTCAACTAATTGGTCACGGTAATAATGATCATTGAATTGCACAAAAAGTAAGCGAAAGCCTTTGCCGGATTGTATGGCTTTTTGTAAACGCAGAAATTCGCGGCTGTGCGCGTCAATCAGGTGATCGAGTCCGGCTAGATGGGGAAATAAAATCTTGTTCAAGCTCATTCAGTTTGACCGATTTTAGTTTGTGTTATTGGTTTGTGGCTGTGCTTTTTGATACCCCGGCAGGCTGCGAATGACGGGATGGCTCATACGCCAAAAGCCGTTATATTCCAATAACATCAAATGATATAAACAACGCCGTATGCGCTCGGAGTTGTCTTCTGTCTCGGTATTGTGATCAATGGCATATAACAATTCATGGTCTTCAGGTTCAATGAGACGTTTGTAATCCGTGGCTAAATCCACAATGGCTGCATCTACTGCGGCTTGATCGAATTGTTCTCCCGTCACACGTAAAAACGCATAGTGCAATAATTTCAATAATTCGCGTGGACTGCCGCCGGAATATTCAATCAATTTTTCGATCAATTCGGGGGTGCTAAACAGCGTGGGTGCGGCGCGTTTTTCAATCATCTCCCGCATGACGGCATAGCCTGCGCTTAAAGGCGTGTCATGGTCTTTTTCGCGTAATTTAATCATCGGCAACACAAAATGATGAAATTCTTGCTGTGCTTGATTGCCTTCGTATAACAAAGAAATCGGGGCGCAATAGATGAAATTGGCATCAATTTGTTTGAGTTGATGCACATCGCCAATGAAAAAACGTTGGCTGTCTTCTCCGCGTAAACGATCCGTGCCATCGACAATGAATAAGAGTTTTTTGCCTTGTTGTTGGCGTTGAACCGCGTCTTCTGCGGCTTGTAAGCAGAGGTTAAAGCTGTCGGCAAATTGGGAAAAACTGTTTTCTATAATGCTGCGCAGTTCTTTTTTGTAGCTGCTATTGTTTTTGAAAGCGGTGCTGATCTCGGCGAAAAGTTTGCCCAGAAAAGGCAGGCCCGTTTCAGCTTTGGCTCCGATTTTGACTTGGGCGGCAAATTCTTTGGTAACGCTGTTGGTCTCTATGCGTTCTTTAAACCAGTCTTCTAGTGTTTGTAAAAGCACTTGATCAATATCGAGTTGTGCGGCTTCGAGTTGTTTAAACAGTTGTTTTGCCAGCGTCAGCAATACGTCAGAATATTGCAGATTGTTGTAATCCAGTTCTTCTAAAACATCCATGAAAATGACAAAAAATGCGTCTTGGTGATGCAGTTTGACGGCTAAACGGCGCAGTTCTGTGCTTTTACCACAGCCTCGATGTCCACAAAATAGGTGATAGCCACGCGGATGCGGCCCGCGCAGTATCCAGCATTGCTCGTTTCGATCATCCACGCCGAGAGCTTTGAGTAAACGCGAAAAGCTGAAATCGCCTCGTGCTTGTGCGGTGGGCACATAGCGCTTGTCGCCGTTGTCGAGGGCTTCGTTGAATTCTAGTTGGGCATCCACCGCCCATAAATCAGTGGGTGGGGTGTAATCGTCGGAAAGTGGGTCTGACATACTTAAGTCTCGATAGTCGTCTTTGATAAAGCGTTGATGAAGACGGGGTAGCATAGCGAAAACGGGTTCTGTTGAGGCGGTTTTTTCGTGTGTGCTCTTGTCGTTGCAGGGGGAAGTGTCTCTGTAGCTGGCATTGCCTTTTACTGCACTATAGAATGCTAACACTTTCTTTCAAACCACTGAGATAATAAATGGAGCCTGATGATGGAACAAATAAGTGCGTGGATATCACAATTAAATAGCCTCGTCTGGGGGCCTCCCATGTTGGTGCTCATTTTGGGTACGGGCTTGTATCTCATGCTGGGCTTAAAACTCATGCCCTTACGCAAATTACGCTTAGGTTTCAGCTCTTTATGGCAAGGGCGCACGCCCCACCCTGACGGCAAAGGTGATATTTCTCCTTTTAATGCTTTGATGACTTCGCTATCCGCCACGATAGGCACGGGTAATATTGCGGGCGTTGCTACCGCGATTGCCATCGGTGGACCGGGTGCGGTGTTTTGGATGTGGTGTACGGCATTGGTCGGTATGGCGACTAAATACGCTGAAGCGGTGTGTGCGGTGGAATATCGAGAACTGGATGAAAAAGGTCAGTATGTCGGCGGGCCTATGTATTACATCAAGAATGGCTTAGGGAAAAAATGGGCTTGGCTGGGCTTTGCGTTTGCGGTCTTTGGCCTATTGGCGGGTTTTGGTATCGGCAACACGGTGCAATCTAATTCTGTGGCGGATGCGCTACACAATGCTTTTAATGTGCCCGTTTGGATCAGCGGCGTGGTGATGGCGGTACTTGCGGCGGCTGTATTGATTGGCGGTATCCGTCGCATTGCTGTCGTCGCTGGACAATTAGTGCCGCTGATGACGGTGCTTTACTTATCCGGCGGTGTGGTGATTTTATTGGTCAATATCACTGCATTGCCCTCAGCATTAGGATTAATTTTCCAACATGCGTTCACTCCTACCGCTGCTATGGGTGGATTTACTGGTGCGGCTGTTGCCTTAGCCGTGCAATTTGGTATCGCTCGCGGCATTTTTTCTAATGAAGCGGGATTAGGCAGCGCACCCATTGCTCATGCAGCCGCTACGACTACGGGTCCGGTACAACAGGGCGTGATTGCTATGCTCGGTACCTTTATCGATACGCTAATTATTTGCACCATCACGGCTTTAGTCATCATTGTGTCTGGCGCTTGGATGCAAATTGATCCTGATACGGGCAAAGCTTTTACGGGGGCTAGTTTATCTCTGACGGCTTTTAATCATGCTTTACCCGGCTTTGGCAGTTATGTGGTGACTTTTGGACTGGCTGTTTTTGCTTTTACCACTTTGCTGGGCTGGAGTGTGTATGGTGAGCGTTGTGTGGAATATTTGTTTGGCGTGAAAGCGATTATCCCTTTTCGCTTTTTATGGGTGTTGGCGGTGCCTGTTGGAGCGATGCTGCATGAACATTTGAACTTTGTGTGGCTGGTCGCCGATACCTTAAACGCTATGATGGCTTTGCCCAACCTAGTGGCTTTGTTATTGCTTAGCCCGGTCATTTTCCGCCTCACACGGGAATATTTTGAACAGCATTAGAGCCTATACGAAGATGGGGGATCGAAGCGAAAATTCGCCATTGTGAGGCAGGTTTTTCGGTTTTTTAAGGCGAATAGCGGGCTATTGAACGAAAAAAAGCGGAAAACCTGACCAAAAGGGCGGATTTGCAGCCGATTATCCCGTTTTCGTATAGGCTCTTACCCCTGTTGCACGCTATCTTTTTTGCAAATAATGCTCACCACTCATAAGGATGTCATTTAATGGATAGCGTGATTTTTCTAGTATTACGACGTATGCGCTTGCCGTTGTTGGTGCTGCTGTGTCTTTATAGTGTGGTAGCTGTGGGGATGACTTTGATACCCGGCCCTTTGGATGCAGACGGACAGTTGCAATACGTTGATTTTTTTCATGCTTTTTATTTTGTATCGTACATGGGCAGCACTATTGGCTTTGGCGAAATACCTTTTGCGTTTTCGCCTGCCCAGCGTTTGTGGGTGACTATTTCTATTTATCTCACCGTCGTCGCTTGGTTATATGCCATTGGTTCGCTGCTCAATTTGCTGCAAGATGAGGCACTGCGTCGCACGATTAAAGAAATCCGCTTCACTCGCACCGTGCGCAGAATGCGCGAGCCGTTCAACCTGATTTGCGGTTATGGTGCCACCAGTCGCGCTCTTGTTCGCGCCCTAGAAGAACGCTCCATGCGAGCGGTGGTGATTGAACGAGAACAACAAGTCATCGACAGCTTGTTACTCGAAAATTATCCGATTGATGTGCCCACACTCTGTGCTGATAGTCGCAAACCCACGTATCTCATCGAAGGCGGGTTGAGTAATTCTCAATGTCGCTCGGTGATTGCCATTACCAACGACGATCAAGTCAATCTACAAATTGCCATCACCAGCAAACTGCTTAATCCTGAACTGCCCGTGGTGTGTCGAGTCGATAATCAAGAAGCTGCCGACAACATGGTCTCTTTTGGCACCGATTACGTCCTCAATCCGTTTGAAGTGTTCGCCGCAGGTTTACACACTACTTTACGTTGCCCGCATCTGCATTTATTACGCGAATGGTTTATGGGACGCAGCTTAGGCTTAAAAGACACCCCCTTGCGCCCGCCCCGCAAAGGCTTATGGATACTCTGTGGTTATGGGCGCTTTGGCAAAGCCATTTATCAACGGCTGCGCAAAGAAGAAGGTATACGCATCATCATCATTGAAGCCGAACCCGAAGCCACAGGGTATCCCGGCGTGGAATATGTAATTGGGCATGGTACGGATGCCTCCACACTCGCCGAAGCCCATATCGAAGACGCGGTAGGCTTGGTCGCCGGGACTGACGATGACATTAATAACTTATCCATCGTGATGACCGCGCATGAAATTTGCCGCAAAACCGCACGTAAAGTCTTCGTCGTACTGCGGCAAAATTTGATGGATAACGAAATTATTTTTCAAGCGGCTGAAGCTGAAGTGGTGATGCAAGGCAATCAAACCATTGCCGATCATATTCGCGTCTTGCTCACCACCCCCATGTTGGTCGATTTCATGCGCTTAGCCAAGCGTCGTGGTGATGAATGGGCGCAAGAATTAGTCAATAAAATCCATCAACTCGATAGCAAGGAACTCTTAGAAGATTCCCCCACCATTTGGGAAACGCCGATTGACGAAAAGGACTGCCCGCATTTATATCGTGCATTAAGTCTTCATCAATTAGTGCGTTTAGAAGACTTGCGCCGCAATCCGCGCAACCGCTTAGAATTAATGCCCGCCATGCCCTTATTACTACATCGCGGCACCGAAAACATCATGCTGCCCGTGCAGGATTTACCCTTACAAATGGGCGATAAAATCCTCTGGTGCGGCACAGCCAGCACCCGCTGGTGGATGGGCTGGCTGTTTTATGACGAATTTGTGCTGAGCTACATATTAACCGGCGATGTCAGCCCTCGCAGCAGTGTTTGGACGTGGTTAGAAAAGCGCTATCCGGGTTTGAAAAAATACCGTTATGGCGCAGAGCATGAGGGTGCAGACTAGGCTCTGTTGACATTTGGATGATGGCGGCTTTTGGGTCTTTTTTACGCCTAGCTGCGTTGGTTTTTGGCTGGCAATGAGCGGCATTGCGGCGCAAAAACCGCCTTGCTAGACGCAAAAAATCCTCAAAAATCCATCTCATCCCCAAATGTCAACAGAGCCTATGAAAGCGAGACAGAGTGATACACATCACGGCTGCATGGCACAACAGAAGATTGCGCAATAGCTATTTAATGGTTACAATGCGCGGCTTAAATTTTCTTGCTAAATGCCTGCTATAGACGGGCTTAGTCTAAAAAACGACTTGGGGAACAAAGGTATGCGCAGAATCTTAATTGCTGGCAACTGGAAAATGAATGGCTCCAGCAGCAGTACACAGACTTTGTTAGAAGGACTAAAACAAGGTATGGGTGAAGTGAAACATGCCGATGTGGCGGTCTGCGCACCTTTTATTTATCTCCCTCAAGTCGCCGATTTGTTAAACGGCAGCGCCATTGCTTGGGGTGCGCAAAATCTTTCAGAACACAGCGCTGGAGCCTTTACGGGTGAAATATCAGCCAGCATGTTGAACGATTTTAATTGTAAATATGCCATCATCGGGCATTCCGAACGTCGCAGTCTGTACGGAGAAAGCGACGAATTAGTCGCAGAAAAATTTGCGGTAGCGCTTGGAGCGGGTCTTTGTCCCATCATTTGTATCGGTGAGTTATTAGAAGAACGCGAAGCCAATCAAACTGAAGCGGTGGTGGGTCGTCAACTCGATGCCGTTATCAAACGCAATGGTATTGAAGCATTAGCCAAAGGCGTGATTGCTTATGAACCCGTTTGGGCGATTGGCACCGGAAAAACCGCCAGTCCCGAACAAGCTCAAGATGTTCATGCCTTTATTCGCCAACGTGTGGCTGCTCAAGATGCCAGCGTGGCTGAAAAAATACAGATTCTTTACGGTGGCAGCATGAAACCCAGCAATGCCCAACAACTATTAGCCATGCAAGATGTTGATGGTGGATTGATTGGTGGTGCTTCGTTGAAAGCTGAGGATTTTCTAGGTATTTGTACGGCTGCACCCGCATAAACATAAACCTCCTTAAATAAATAGGTTCTTAATACATGAGTGCTTTTTTTCACGTTCTTCAAGTGTTGGTCGCCATTGGCTTAGTCGGTTTAGTGCTGATTCAACATGGCAAAGGTGCCGATGCAGGCGCTGCTTTTGGTAGTGGCGCATCCGCTACCGTTTTTGGTAGCCAAGGCTCAGGCAACTTTCTCTCGCGGGCTACCGCAGTTTTAGCCGCGCTATTCTTTCTCAATAGCTTGATATTAGCTTACTTTAGCACTCAGGTATCCGTACCAGAAAGCGTCATCACCAGCCTGCCTGTTCAAGAAGCACCCGCACCAGAACCGATGACACCTAGCAAGTTACCCATGTTTCCTGAAGGCCAACCCGCTATTCCTCCTACCACAGGAAATGCTCCGGTCAGCACGATTGAAATGCCAGCTACTTTACCGGCCAGCAGTCCTAGCCCTGCTGCACCTGTAGAAAAAAGCACAGATGCCCCTGAAGCAGCAGCACCTTCAGTGCCGCCTAAAGAATAAGCCTATTTTGTACAGGATTCTCAACTGAGAATCCTCACCTCAGTACCTCAGTACCTCAGTTTTAACACCCTTGCCGATGTGGTGGAATTGGTAGACACGCTGTCTTGAGGGGGCAGTGGCGCAAGCCGTGCCGGTTCGAGTCCGGCCATCGGCACCATCCTTTCCTTCCTGCTTTATATCATCCCCAATCCCCTAACAAACAAAGTCTTTACTGCATATTCTTTGATGTAGTCGCTTGTCCTCAACAAAGCTAATGTAAAGACTCCAATCCTGACTACTCACCCAATAACAGGCGCAAGCCACCGCTCCACCTCGTCAACCCCCATACCGCATAATCCCCCTCTTGCTCTTGATCAGTCTTCCTCGCGGGTCAAGGTTTGTAACCTTGACCCAAACATTTTGAGTAAGAGGGTGATATTATTAATTATCAACCCACAACCCCATATTCTCTCGAAATCTCAACCAAATGCTTCTGCCAAACCTGTTCTTTAGACGTTTCTCGTCGTAAAGCATCTCGATAACCTAATGCCGCCCAAGTTTTCTTATCTGGATCAGAATAAGGTTTTCTTTTACCTTCCATGACTTTGACGGCATCATTCCAACCACGCATATAAGCAGCTTTAGGATGCACGGTATCAATTTTATGTTTGACATTGAGCAAGCTTAGTTCTTCAAGTAGTTGAGAAATGGGAAAAGAAATACTCTCAGTATCCAATTTAATTACCTCACCAGATAAGAAAGCATCAACACAATGCTTTGCATCAGATAAAGAATAACCTGCATACTTTTGTAATAGCTTGGTGAGTTTAATTTTATTTAAACCCGTTTGCCAGTCCGTTAATTCAATTATGAGTTTATTCATTGCTTGCCTCATTTCACCTTAAATACCAAAGGCTTTTGTTTAATTTGTCCTTTTGGATTTTTTGCAGCTTTTCCAACGCTTGCGCCAGTAGTTCTACGTCCACCAAAAATCACCACTTCTTTTACGCCAAACTGTTTGCCTAATTCAATTGCAGCATTTTTTAATTCGGAAAAGCTGCTACCCATCCTACGCGGGCTACCCATCCTACCGTGCTGTAGGGTGGCGCGAAATGCCGCCGTGATGTGGTTTTTGGCATGGTGTTTATCGGCATTTTGCCCACCATTGAATTTTGTTGGAACATCGAATGGTGGGCAAATTTCGTGGTAGTTTAATGCCAATAACAACATTCATTGACGAAATTCGCCCACCCTACACGGCTTATTATCATTTGTCGTAAGGTTTGGATATTTGAGAAATGTTCGGGTCGTGGTGTTTGTCCCCAATAAGCAAGGATTGGCGTTGTGTTGGAATGTAGGGTTTGCGCCGTGCGTTTTTTACGGCGCGAACGCGGATGGAACATGTTGTGGGAATCAAACGCAAGGATTGGCGTTGTATTGGAATGTAGGGTTTGCGCAGTGTGTTTTTTGTGGCGCGAACGCGGATGGAGCATGATGTGGACATCGAGCGCGTGCGCACCAAAAAGACGGTGCGCACCCTACCTGGCTAACAAAAGCGGGTGCAGATTTGCGCAATCTGCACCCGAATGTTTTGAGTGATGCTTGGAGTTAGTCGAAACGTTCGGGTCGGCTTTACAAAAGCCGACCCGCCATATTTTCGGGCATACCCCGACCCGCAAGTAAAAAAATACGTGCCACCAGCGATTTTATTGCGTCGATACCAAGACATAAGTCATAGCATACCCGATGTCGTTATACGAATGTAGGGTTTGCGCCGCGCGTTTTTTGTGGCGCGAACGCGGATGGAGCATGATGTGGACATCAAACGTAAGGATTGGCGTTGTATTGGAATGTAGGGTTTGCGCCACGTGTTTTTTGCGGCGCAAACGCGGATGAGGCATGGTGTGGGTATTAAGCGTGGAGATTGACGTTGTGTTGAAATATCGAGCGCGTGCGCAAAATGCCGTTGTGGTTTTGTGCCAAAACACAATTTATTGGCGGCATTATGCGCACCCTACCTGGCTACTCGACCCGCGCTACACAGCTATCCAGCTATGCTGGTTTCAAAAGACTCTATAATTTTTTTCACCACATTAACTATAGGAGAAGCAATACCCGCAAGTGCTTGAGCGGCATTAGTTAGTCCTTTAGCACTAACTTCAAACATAGACTTATCACCGCTTGTTGCATCATCCACTACACGCTTCACCATCTTTGATATTCGTTCTGCATCTTGACCATTTTTTTCAGAGACTTGTTGTAAAAGCTCAGAAAGTTCTTTCAATAAATATTCTAAGTTATTCTTTTCATTTTGATCCATACTGGAGGTTTCTCTAAGTATCTGACTAATATCCTGCATATGACTCTTTATATTAATGAAGCCTGCATTGTTAGAAATGACATTTACATCATTTAAGATAACAGAACCTTTTATCTTACTAAAGTGATCACCCATAAATTTCCTCAATATGTATTTTTTAAGAAATGGTTGATTGGTTTACAATGCTTGAATTTTTAATCTCGTTGAAATAATCTCCTAATATTTGATCTCCCTGTATAATATTCACAGTGCCTTTTTCTTCCACGAAAGTAATGCCATTAATTACAGCATTATGTGTTGCATACTCATTAATGTAATAAGCAATATGCCTATGTAAATCTTCAGCAAGCTTTTGATTATCCGTTACAATAAAATCTGTAGTTACAGCACTTGTTTGAATTTGAACTCCAAAACGAGTGTAATTAGCTCTATAGATGGTGTAAAAAAATAATGCGACTGCAACTGCAACTGCAACTGCATCATAATTTGTTGTGTATTTACCATTCATATTATTTACAGCATATAAAAAAGAGGTTATTGTTAAAAGCATAAAGAAAACCCAAGACTTCGTAATAGTATAAGATGTAACTCTAGATATATTTGAAAGTTGAATAACCCTTGAGGGAAGAACCAGTAAATTCTTATGAATACTGATTTTTTCAAAGTTTATTTCTGATTCTTTTTTGTTTGAGTTACCAGTCATTTTTTCTATCTCCTAGCATAATTAACACGTAACACGGATAAGGCGCGTCTTTTTGCACCATCATCCGCCATCATTGTGAATTTTGGCGGATGACTACAATAAAAGATTATCCTACCACAGGCGCAAGCCACCGTTCCACCTCGCAAACCCATTCCTTTACGAACAGCCATGTAGGGTGGGCGAATTCCGTCCACTAAACTTTGCTATTGGTACATAATCATCACGGACAAGCCTACCATTTCCCCAATTTGCAGCAATTGGTGGGCAAAATGCCGAAAAAACACCGCCTCTTAAACAGCGCTCCCGTCGGCATTTTTCCCACCCTACAATGACAAATTATCCTATCACAGGAGCCAACCACCGCTCCACTTCTTCCAAACTCATCCCCTTCCGCACCGCATAATCCCCCACCTGCTCAGCATCAATCTTCCCAATCCCAAAATATTTAGATTCAGGATGCGAGAAGTACCAACCCGATACAGCCGCAGTAGGATACATAGCAAAGCTATCCGTCAACGACAAACCAATATTCTCCACTGGTTTGAGCAACTCCCACAACAAAGCTTTTTCCGTATGGTCAGGACAAGCAGGATACCCAGGCGCAGGGCGAATGCCGCGATAGCTTTCTGCAATCAAAGCCTCATTGTCCAAAGCTTCATCAGACGCATAACCCCACAGTTCAGTACGCACCCACTTGTGCAAGTGTTCGGCAAATGCCTCTGCCAAGCGGTCAGCCAACGCCTTGAGCATGATGCTGTTGTAGTCCGGTAGGGTGGGCAAAATCCCGTCCTGCCATTGTTTAAAAACGCTGAACTTTCCACGGGTTTTGCCCACCATTATATGTCTCAAGCTCATTCTAATGGTGGGCAACGCCGTGGTTAATTCAAATTCTTTTCCTATATCACGAACAGCTTTTGCCCACCCTACTCGGCTATACTTGTACAAATTTATCGGAACATATGGCGGATTTGAGCCATGATGTTATCAGCAATTTCTTAAAAAAACAGAAATTGCCGCCTAGAGAATGATGGGAAAATGTGAAAGGATTAATCAATGACAGTGAGAATTCCTGTTTGATTATTGATGATAGTGTTCAGAACAAACAATATTCACATTCAATTGAACTCGTTAAACGCCAATACAGTGGGGCTGTGGGTGGCTTAGTAAAAGGTATTGCCATTGTTAATTTAGTACACACTGATGGCAATGAATATTACCCTATTAACTATCGTATTTATTCAAAACAAGATGATGGAAAAACAAAAAACGACCATTTTCAAGAGATGTTGATTAATGCAATTGCTGATAAGCCATTAAAAGCAAAAACAATTTTATTTGATAATGGGTATGCTGCTTGGCAAAATCTAAAGCTCGTTCAATCACTTCGTCTAATTTTTTATATAGGGATATTTCATCATTCATACGAATTCCCCATACATATTCATTTTAGAAAAATCAAATACTTTACCTGAACCAAAGCTTTCAAATAAACTTTTG
>JADGEH010000186.1 GCA_016744475.1 Thiotrichales bacterium
CATGGTGTTTTCATGGTCGTCTAGTCCCCCGGTATCGATCAGGGTGTAGCGACAAGGGCCGAGTTTGCCCACGCCATAACGACGGTCGCGGGTTAAGCCGGGTTGATCGGCGACCAAGGCATCACGGGCGCGGGTTAAAGCGTTAAATAGGGTAGATTTGCCAACATTGGGGCGACCCACAATGGCTATAACAGGAAGTTTGTTCATGGTGTTCTTTTTGGATACAAGCGATCTTTTTTCAGTTGAAAATCAGATCGTCTTTAAGATGGAGGTGATGAGATGCGCGTGCCTTTGCCAGCGCCATGGTATGAGCCATGTTGAGTGCCTCAACTAGGCTGTTGACATGGGCTTGTCCAGTGCCCGCTAATGCGAGTGCTGTGCCGTGATCGACGGAGGTACGAATGATGGGTAAACCGAGCGTCACGTTGACGGCTTCGCCAAATCCTTGATGTTTCAACACGGGTAAGCCTTGGTCATGATACATGCTGAGCACTACATCTGCTTGTGCCAATGAAGCGCTTGTAAAAGCGGTATCGGCGGGAACGGGCCCGCGCAAGTGCAAACCTTCACGGCGAAGTGTGTCGAGTACGGGTTGGATGATGTCAATTTCTTCATGTCCTAGGTGTCCATCTTCGCCCGCATGAGGATTTAAACCGCACACCAGAATACGCGGCTGCGCTAAGCCAAAGTGTTGGCATAAGTCTCGATGCAGTATGCGTATCACTTGCTCTACACGTTCTGCTGTAATGGCTTTGGGAATGTCCGCCAACGGTAGGTGAGTGGTGACAAGAGCCACGCGCAAGCTGTGGGTGGCGAGCATCATCACGACTAAGGGTGTGTCGGTACGCTCAGCAAAGAATTCGGTATGTCCGCTGAAGGCGATCCCCGCTTGATTAATAACGCCTTTATGAACGGGAGCGGTGACTAAGGCATGACAGTTGTGCTGCACACAGGCTTGACAGGCTTGTTGCAAAGTATCCAGCACATAGTCTGCATTGGCGGGGTTGAGCACGCCCGTTTGGACGGGTGCGCGTAAGGGCACCGGATGTACCCATAAGTGACCTGCACGATGCGCTTGTGGGGCGGTTTGCAGGTGGTGCTCTTGCAAGCTGATGTCTAACTTGAGTTGTTGCGCACGCTCACGCAATAAGTCTATATCGGCAAAAGCGACTAATTCTGCGGGGTGATCGGACAGGGCTTGTTGTAAACAAATATCTGGCCCAATGCCCGCAGGTTCGCCGGGAGTGAGGGCAATACGTATCGTGGCTGTGTTCATGAAGCTAAAGGGATTCCTACGCTGACTTCGACACCGATCTTTCCATCTGCACGATTGCAGATATGACAATAGCCACCGACACCGCGCAACAAAGACGTAATCATCGGCAGCCCTAACCCCATACCTTCAACTTCTCCGGTAAAGTATTTTTCTTCTTGATAATAGGGTTGGGTCAAACGCTCCAGATGCTCGGGCGGAATATGACAGCCATCGTCAATCACGGTACAACACACTAAGTTATCGTGTTGTTGATCGAGGGTGAGTTGAATGAGAATTTTCGGCGTGTGTTGTGGATGAAATTTTTTCGCATTGGCGAGCAATTCGCGCAAGATTAACTCCAGTAATTCACTGTTAATATTGAACATTTTATTTTCAAGTGAGGCTTGAATATCAATTCTGATGCGAGAAGATAAAAGCAAATATTCTTGCAGGCGATTCATCAAGGGTGAGAAGCTTTTAATAGAGCTTTTCTCTGGTGCGCTGATCAATTCCGGCACACGGTTCATGTAATTGAGAATGCCTTGCACCTGAGAAGTCAGCCGATGCACACTGTCTTTAGCAGTATCGAGCAAGCCTTGTTGCTCTTCATTCAAACCGGGTAATTGTTTTTGGCACAAGAGTGTCAATGCTTGCAAACCGTTGAGTGGTGTTAAGAGCTTATGGGCAACGGCATCTTGAAAGACCCAGGCTTTACGACGCATATTCATTTCTGCACTGGCATCGGTTAAGCGTAATAAGTAATCCTCTGGCACGCCGGAGGGCAGTTCTAAGGCATCTACCCGCAACCAGAGTTCCCGTGCGGCTTGATTGTCGGGTCTAACCAGATAACGCGAGCTTTGTAGGTTTTCTGAATCTTGCAGCCAATGTTGCCATTCTTTTTGTTCGCGGCGAAAGATGTTATCGGCTACTGCTAAAAAACACATCTCACCCGTTTCAATCTGCTCTTCTGTGAGTTCCAAGTATTTTTGTGCTTGCGGGTTCGCATAGCGAATGACATCATCTTCGGTCAGCAGTAAAAAAGCTTCGCGGGTGTGTTCAGCAATCCATTCAAATTTCAGTCGTTCGCCTAATAATTTGCGATAACGATTTAAACGCAACACGGAGCGCACGCGAGTGCGCAATTCCACTTTGTCATAGGGTTTACTGATAAAATCATCAGCACCACTTTCAATGCCTGCAATGCGTGAATCTCGATCATCTAATGCGGTGACTAAAATAATCGGGATATCACTGAGCAAGGTATGTTGACGAATCTTTTTACAGGTCTCAAAACCATTCATACCGGGCATCATCACATCCAGTAAAATCAAATCCGGTAAATAGGTGATAGCTTGTTTTAGCGCTTCATAGCCATCGCTGGCTCGTAGTAATTGATAATCTTGTTTTGCCAGTAAGGCTTCTAGGGTGTCACAAGAACTTTCGTTATCGTCAACGATTAATACACAATTGATGGAATTCATGAATGTATTCTCCTCAAAATATGCCTTTAGAGCATTATTTAAACAGCATTTTAGCACAGCGTAAGGCGGACGGTTTGTATCGCACACGACAGACTCATCAGGGACAACAATCCCCCTCATTACAAATTGATGGCAAAACCTATCTCAGCTTTTGCAGCAATGATTATTTAGGGTTGGCAGCCTATCCAGAAATTATCCGTGCTCTCAGCAATAGTGCTGATATGCATGGTGTGGGTAGCGGTGCGGCGCATTTAGTCAATGGACACAATAGTGCTCATCATGCGCTAGAACAAGCCTTAGCCGAATATACAAAACGCCCCAGAGCTTTGTTATTTTCAACGGGTTACATGGCCAATATGGGCGTACTCAGTGGCTTGTTAGGACGTGATGATGCCATCTTTATGGATAAGCTTAATCATGCCTCATTAGTCGATGGCGCTTTGCTGGCACGTTCTAAATTACTGCGCTATCCGCATGGTGATATGGAGGTATTAGAGCAACTATTGAAGACCACACCTGCACGGCATCGACTCATTGTGACCGACGGTGTTTTTAGTATGGATGGCACGTTAGCGCCCTTACCCGAATTGGTGGAGATCGCACGACGGCATAAAGTCTGGCTGATGGTGGATGACGCGCATGGCTTAGGCGTATTAGGCCATCATGGGCGCGGCTGTTTGGAACATTTTCAACTCGATGAGCAGGACGTGCCGATTTTGATGGGGACTTTGGGCAAAGCTTTCGGCGTGTTTGGCGCTTTTGTGGCAGGTTCAGACAGCTTGATTGAGACCTTAATTCAAACGGCTCGCAGCTATATTTACACCACCGCTTTGCCGCCTGTTTTGGCAGAAGCCACACGCACCAGCTTACAATTGGCGGATAAAGAAACATGGCGGCGAGAAAAGCTGAGAGCCTTAGTCAGTCAATTCCGTGCGGGTCTCCAAGCGCTTGATTTACCTTTAACAGGTTCACCGCTCACCCCCATTCAACCTCTGATTTTAGGCACCGCCCAACGCGCCACACAGTTAAGCGAAGCACTGTACACACGGGGCATTTTAGTCACTGCGATTCGTCCTCCCACCGTACCGCAAGGCACTGCCCGCTTGCGCATCACCTTATCCGCTGCTCATGATCCCGGACAAGTCGATACCTTGTTGTATCATTTGAAAGAATGTTTATGAGATTTAGAGTCTATACGAAGATGGGGAATTGAAGCGAAAATGCAGATTTGCAGCCGATTATCCCGTTTTCGTATAGGCTCTTACAGTCGCTATTCATCGCCTTGTTTTATTTCTGTTCTAAGGAGTTCCTCATGCCTCAACAAGCTCATCAGCACATGCTGTCCACGCATTTTTCTCTCTATGAATTAGTGCGTTCAGAAATAGCCGAGCGTCAACCATTCTTACTCAAAAAACAATTAAACCCACCACCAGACATCTTGGAACATCTGCAATACTTGGTGGATACCGCTTTGCAACCGATTCGAGAGCGCTTTCAATATGCGATGCATGTCACCAGTGGTTATCGCAGTGAAGCTTTAAATCGTGCGATTGGCGGGGCGTTAAATTCAGCCCATGCTCATGGCGAAGCGGTGGACGTGGTGATTTCTGATGCTTTTTTAACCGATCCGCGTGCGGAATCATGGCGTGCCAATATTCAGCAACAAGTACAAGACATCACGGGTAAAACACTGCGCAAAGACGTGAATGCTAATTTTTATTTATATGCTTTTTTATGCTTGCATTTAAATGAATTTGATATTGATGAAGTGGGGCATGAATACGGTGTAACTCTTGGGCAACCTGCTTGGGTACATATTGCGGCATCGCAAAAGCACAACAAAAGACTTATTTGTGTCACAGGTAGTTATGTGCCCCGCGATCAACGCCATCCTGATTTAGCCACTGCTTTGAGTTTTGGAGTCTAAACAGCATGAATCCTCTACCGCCACTGATTTTTGGTGAAGTGTTATTTGATCATTTTCCTGATGGACAGAAACGGTTGGGGGGCGCGCCTTTTAATGTTGCTTGGCATTTGCACGGCTTTGGGCTGCCCGCCTATTTAATCAGCCGTATCGGACACGATGCCGAGGGTGATGAAGTGCTACAAGCCCTGCAAGCATGGGGAATGGACAGCGGTGGTCTACAACGCGATGCTGAACATCCCACCGGACAAGTCAAGATTGAGTGGCAAGAAGGCACGCACCATTTTGAAATTCTGCCAGAACAAGCTTATGACTACATCGCACTCAACAGCGTGCCGTCTGGGTCGTTTGGGCTGATCTATTTTGGCAGCTTAATCCAACGTCAAGCCACGGCTTATCAAAGCTTACAATGCTTAAAAGCCAGTGCTATCCCCTGCTTTGTAGACATTAATTTACGCGCACCGTGGTGGACACCTGAGATCATTATCGACAGCGTTAAACAGACGCGTTGGCTGAAGATCAACCATGACGAGCTAGACACATTGCGTGAAGTATTAGGCATTAACGGCGATTTTCGCGGTCAATTAGCAGAAGATTTAGTGGAAAAATATGATCTAGAGTTGCTCATCGTCACCTGCGGTGAAGAAGGGGCTTTTTTAGTAAACCGCGAGCAACAGGTGTTTACTTCAGCACCTTCAACAACCGTAGACGTGGTGGATACAGTCGGAGCAGGCGATGCTTTTAGTGCCGTTTGTATCATGGGGTTGCTGCATCACTGGGATGAACACACGCTGTTAAAACGTGCGCAAGCATTCGCCAGTCGGATTTGTCAAATCCAAGGCGCGACCGCGTTGGACAAAGCCTTGTATCGCTTTGAAGAGCATGAGGCGTAAAGATAAAGGCTTTGGGTTTAAGCGGAGAGCTTCTCGAAGGAGGTGAGGATTACTGCCATTCACTGAAGAAAAAAGGCTTGGCATTCATTCCTTATTTTGAATGATCCCGCACATGAATAATAATTTCGATGCTGTCTGCATCAGTTCCTTCAGGCAATTCAGGTAGCTGCTCTAGGCGTAATTGTTGAGGTGCAATGTCCGTCAGTTCGCCGCTGTCATCATTATAAAAATGATAATGGTGGCGAGTGTTGGAGTCGTAGACAATCTTGCTGGGTTCGATCAGCAATGCGCGTATGAGCTGCTTTTCAACAAATAATCCCAAAGTGTTATACACCGTCGCTTTAGAGACGCGCTGCTGATCGGCATTGATGCGGTTTAACAAGGCATCTGCTGTGGTGTGCTGATCTTGGGACAGCAAGGCTTGTGCGATTTGCAGGCGCTGCTGAGTGGGGTTGATGCGGTGTTGCATCAATAATTGAATAATATCTTCTTCGCTACGCATGGTGAGTGCCTATATAGAGACAATACATCAGTTATACGACCCAAGTAATCCGGTTTAAAAGGCCACGCAAACGGCGCTAGAGACGCAAAGAACGCCAGCGTTTCAAAACGATGTTTTACTTGTTCCCATGCGCCGAGACTGTAAAAGAACTCAGAGGTTATAATAGCGAAACTACCATCAACTAGAAAACCCCGCATGTTAGAACGCCGTTACAAACAAG
>JADGEH010000055.1 GCA_016744475.1 Thiotrichales bacterium
CACGCTTGGTAAAGCGAAATTCAATGTATTATCGATTATTACGTCGCAAGGCGAACTAAGATATTCAATTGAAGAAAATAATATTGACTCTGAACGTTTTATTAAATTCTTGAAACAGGTTTTAAGAGGTAGGAATAATCCACTTATTTTAATTGTAGATCAAGCCTCATTCCATAAATCTCAACAGGTTATTCAGTGTGTACGTGAAAACAGGAAAAAAATAAGAATATATTTTTTCCCAAAACATTCACCAGAACTTAATCCAGATGAGCCAGTATGGTGTGATGTGAAGGACAAAAAAATAGGAAGACAGCCGATAAAAAACAAGTCAGACTTAAAGAAAAGGATTCGTTCTGTATTATGTTCATTGCAACATCCAGTGGATAGAGTTAAGTCATTTTTTAAGCTCCCCGATACAAAATATGCATTAACATAAAAGAATATCCGTTTATTATTTATCGGAGCGATATTAACGCCTGATTGTGCGCATTGTCCTGAAATCAGTTTCATGTGTGCAGCGTGATTTGAAAGGGTATTGCATCTTATACGTGGGTGGGTGAGATAAATTAAAACCACATTTTCGCCATTTGGTGGAAAGCTATGGTGGTGATTTTTTACATCATGATGGAGGTTTGCATGGCAAAGTTTAGTATTTACATCAGGTGTTATGTAAAGCTGATACCGTCTTTTGCCCATTAGATGGCATTAGAGCCTATACGAAAACGGGATAATCGGCTGCAAACCCGTTCTTTTGCCCAGGTTTTCCGCTTTTTTTCGTTAAATAGCCCGCTATTTGCCTTAAAAAACCGAAAAACCTGCCTCAAAATGGCGAATTTTCGCTTCGATTCCCCATCTTCGTATAGGTTCTTAGTCACAATGCTTGTCAAACAGTGAAAAAGTTTTGTAAGAAACATGACAAACCGATGGTTTTATTGCGCACGGAAAGTCTCTCCGCTTTTTCTCGTGATTTACAAGATACCTTGACAGAAGCCGCATGAACCGAAGAGTGAACATGATGGCTAAAACTATTTTACCCAGCGGCACAGCTTATGCTAAATGAAGATTGAGTGCGTGTAGAAATAAGCGCTGAAAGATTAGCTGAATTATTGGCTCAAGATGTGTTGTGTATGGCGGATTCACACTGTTTGGATACTGCTTTTAAAGCTCAAATACACCGCTTATGTATGAAATATTGTGCGCAGAGCTTGTGTGTATCCACGCTCAATAGCGCATTCCAAACCATACGACCACACTTCAGGTTGATAGTGATCCTTGTCAAAAGGCTTTATCTCAGTAGGCTTGAAATCTTAGCGGAATATGCTTATCCTACACTCAAATGATATTGAGACATATTCTTATTTGCATTTGGTTTTGAACGGGAGATGAATGATGCTCATGACCGATAGACTTGATGCGGGAACCCAGTTTCCACTGCATCTGGCGGAAGAAAATGAAAAAGTGCGGTTAATGGATGTGGGCGGCGGTAAACATTTGCTGCGCCAATTACTCGCGATGGGTTTGTTGGATGGCTCAGAATTACAAGTGCTGCGTAACCGACCACAACAGGATTTATTGGTCAGCCATCATCAATCACGCTGGATTATTAGTTCAGGAATGGCGCGCGAGATGTTAGTGGCGCATGTGGGATAAGCGTGCAGGTTTGTAACAACTAGCAGGCTTGTGACAACTAGGAGGCTTAAAGATTATGTATGTTTGTGTTTGCAAAAATGTTACTGAACGCCAAGTGCGTTGCGCAGTGTCTCAAGGCCATTGCTCGATGAAATCTTTATGCAGCGAATTAGGCGTGATGGGGCAATGTGGCAAATGTGCAAAGCATACTCGTGAATTATTACGCCAATGGCAGCATGAACGCCCCGTTGCTACAACAGCTTAAAAATGCCCTTTCAGAAGCTCTGTAGTCGGCAGAATAAAGCTCCCCTGCTGATTCACTGCGCACATATAGCTAAAATATATCAGTTGTTAAGACTGCCAGTCCTTGAAGGACTGGCAGTCTTGGATTTGTCTATATTGTAAGCCTATAAATGATGTACTTTAGCTATAGTGTAGAATGAATCAGAATCTCCTATTTTTTCCACCCTGGAGAAAATGCAAATAATGCTTATCCATTAGACTTGTTACAAGGGGTATCCATCGACTGCAAAGGCGTGGGTTTTGGCCTGTTTTTCTGCTTTTTCTCGTTCAATAGCCTGCTATTCGCCTCAAAAAAACGAAAAAACAGTCTCAAAACCACACCTTTTCGCTACGATGCCTACCCCTCGCAACAAGTCCATTAAAGTTTTACCACTTAGAGACATTTACGATATGTAAATTCCATTGCGTAACATCAGTGATTCATTCAGGAGATATAACATGCAAGGCGAACCCAAAGTCATAGAGCACTTAAATACAGTGCTAAAACTAGAATTGACCGTGATTAACCAGTACTTTTTACATGCACGTATGTATAAAAACTGGGGATTAGAGGGTTTAAATGAAACCGATTATCACAAGTCAATTCAAAACATGAAACATGCGGATCAAATCATCGAGCGTGTGCTCTTTCTCGAAGGCTTACCCAACTTACAAGATTTAGGACGCTTGTTGATTGGTGAAACGCCTAAAGAAATGTTGGAATTAGACTTGCGCCAAGTAGTAGAAAACATGCTGCCCCCGATGCGTGAAGCCATCGCTTATTGTGAATCCGTTAAAGATTATGTCTCACGCGATATGCTTGAAGGTTTATTAGAGAAAGAAGAAGAGTATGTTGACTGGTTGGAATCTCAACTGTGGTTAATAGAAAAAACTGGCATTGAAAACTATCTGCAATCACAAATGCACGAAGCCGACTAAGGAGATACATCATGCAAGGCAATACTCAAGTCATCACTGAATTGAACCGCTTATTGGCGGGTGAACTCACCGCTATCGATCAATATTGGTTACATTCGCGTATGTATGAGGATTGGGGCTTAAATGCACTCTATGAACATACTGAACATGAAGCGCAAGAAGAACGCGGACATGCTGACTGCTTAATTCGACGTATTCTGTTTTTAGAAGGTCAGCCTAATATTGTCACCCGTGACCCAGTTAATATTGGTCAAACGGTGCCCGACATGCTGCGTAATGATTTAGAACTGGAATACACCGTCACTAAAGCTTTAAAAGAAGTGATGGCCTATTGTGAATCTGTCAATGATTACGTGACCCGCGATATTTTGCAGCCCTTATTAGATGATACAGAAATGGATCATGCTTATTGGTTAGAAAAACAACTAGGATTAATTGATAAGATAGGGTTGCAAAATTATCTGCAATCACACATGCGCTCAGAAGGAGCTGTGGCTTAAGGTTCTATGGCTCTCACTTGATATGTAGGATTCTAGTGGTGAAATACTTTTGTCGTATAAAAGAAGCTAACGAACCTTGTATTTTTAGTGTGGTAAGTGGGATACGCCACTCTACATTTGATCCATAAAAAAACCCGCTGACTTATATAAGTCAGCGGGTTTTGCGTTCCTTCGCATCAGATAGTCACTTACCTGTGATCTTGAAGCGCTAGAGCTTTAAGCTTTTACTTGCCAAACGCTAGCATTCAGTTCCATCCATTTTTCAGTCCAACTTGTCAGTTGACCTTTAGCATCAGCCAAAATGTCCATGGTGACAGAAGCATTATTGATGGTTTTTTTGCTTAAATCTTCAGCCAGTTGAGTTTGAGTCGATACCGCAGAAGATAAATCCTTCACTCCACCCATCGCTTGCAGTTGTTTGTTGCCGCTTTCAAGATAGATACCGACCATATCCATTTGTTGTTGGCCTAAGCTGGCTAAGATGTTGACATTGATGTCGCCCAATTGTTTCATGGAATCCATCATGGTTTTGCCAGTTTCATTCAGTTTTTGCATATCAGCTTGCATTTCCCTTACTCCTAAAGATAAATTGAAGACTCTTAAAGTTAATTTTGCAGACGCTTATATTGCGCTGCAACATGACTACATTAAAGCACAGGGTTAGCCTCTGATCAAGTCTTTTTTGTGCACTGCACAAAAATACTTTGCAGACATATTTTTCCCTTAAAAATCAATAATGGAGACTTCATACATGGATTCCTGTCCACGCCAGATTATCACCCCATTTCGCCCCATCCCTTTAGATGTGCCAGAAGGTATGGCGGCTAATGAGTTTTTTAATAGCGCCGAAAACTTAAATGATCTGGTACACAACAATGGTCTATTGGTGAATCCAGAAAATTTATTGTTGTATCGCAAAGCTTTGGGGCACAGCAATACGTTTGATACGTCAATTATTTACAACACCTCGCAGACGGTGTTGAACCCTTTAGGCCGTCCCGTGCGCCGCACACAGGTGCCTGATGATGTCAAACATGTCTGGAACCGCATGAATCAAATCATTATTGAATACATGCTAGAACGTTATCCAGACCCGGATGAAGCGCTGATCTTGGCGGGAGAAGCCAGTTTAGATGCCACTTGGCCTTTAACTTCACCAGGCGTACCCAGCATTCGTATGCTGCATAATCACTTTATCGTGTTTCCTAAATCCACCTTGCAGGCCGCTGAATGGGCGGATACCAGCAATCCAAACTTGACCGACGGCGGTCAACACAGCTTGTTTCAGGCTTATATGCGGGAGGTGTATCGAGAATTTTTTGAACGCGCATTAGATTTACAAATTCTCAAACCCATGAGCGACGATGCTTCACGCATTCATTTGACAGGCTATCCACAAGGGTTGCCTTGTTGGGAAATTCAAGGCGGTGTGAGCGCCTTACGTGATGTGCGTTTCTGGAGAGAATATGATGACATTCTTAAAGGCTTTATTGATTTTTACCGCACTTTTTTCTGTCAGGTGTCTACGCGCAATGCGCCGATGCCCAAAGATGTCTACTTCCCTCAAGCCATTGAAAATATTCTACTATTTAATAATGACTTTTTAGCACCTGCGAAAAAGGTGCGGGATCGTTGTATTAATGATGCGAAATACGCCAATGCGATCCGCTGGCAGCCTGCGTTTAAACAATTGATTTATCGCAATGATGCGGGGCAATGGGTGGTAACGATTAGTCAGAACTCGATAGGCAACGCCATCACAGAATTGTTAGGCGTGGTGGTCAAACGTGTGCCGGATGCAGACAGTTATGAGCAGTTTGAGCCGCAACTGTTGGAGCAACTACTGGAAGTGCGTCGCCGCTTAGTGAACGCTGATTTAGGGGAAGGCATCGCCACACCGTATTGGGCGGCTGAATAACTGATGTGATGCAAAGACTTCTTTTGATTTTTAAGTGCAAAATAGTGATGTCTTGAGTGGCACCCTGAGCTTGTCGAAGGAAAGCCTTTGCATCATCCAATATATAGAAAAATTATATCAGTTGTTAAGACTGCCTGTCCTTCAAGGACTGGCAGTCTTGGGTTTAGCTATACCGCAGGCCTATAAATGATAAACGGATATTCTTTTATGTGAGTGTATATTGTGTATCAGACAGCCTAAAAAATGACTTCACTCTATCGACTGAGTGTTGTAATGAACCCAAAACAGAGCGAATTCTTTTCTCCA
Organism: Thiotrichales bacterium; assembly: GCA_016744475.1. Taxonomy (GTDB): domain Bacteria; phylum Pseudomonadota; class Gammaproteobacteria; order Beggiatoales; family Beggiatoaceae; genus BB31. Next base: position 5,575 of record JADGEH010000055.1, read on the forward strand.
GGTCTGACTTGTTTTTTATTGTCTATCTTCCTATCTTTTTATCCTTTACATCACACCATACCTGCTCATCTGGATTGACTTCTGGTGAATACTTTGGAAAGAAAAATATTCTTATTTTTTTCCTGTTGGCACGTACACATTTGATCACTTGTCCAGACTTATGAAATGAAGCTTGGTCTAAAATTAAAATCAGTGGCTTAGAGTCTATACGAACCCCCTCCTGCGAGGAGGGGAAGCTAGTGGCTTGAGTTCTAAATTTCTTTCTTAAGCCTTTTCATACCAGCCCTTGGTCTTATTAACAATTTTAACCACGGATAGCATCACGGGCACTTCTACCAAAACCCCTACCACCGTTGCTAAAGCAGCGCCTGATTCAAAGCCGAATAAAACAATAGCAGTGGCTACTGACAGTTCAAAAAAATTACTCGCACCAATTAAGGCGGATGGCGCTGCGACACAATGAACTTCTCCTACTTGACGATTAAGCCAGTAAGCCAATCCTGAGTTGAAATACACTTGAATAATGATAGGCACCGCAAGCATGGCGATAATCAAGGGCTGCGATAAAATTTGCTGCCCTTGAAAACCGAACAATAAGATTAAGGTCGTCAATAAAGCCAGCAGTGATAAAACACCGAGGAAATCTAGTGTACGTTGTAAAACCTGGGGTGATTTTAGTAAGTAATAACGCCACAGTTGAGCGATGATAATAGGAATAACAATATATAAAATAACCGATAAAAAGAGTGTGTCCCAGGGAACAGCAATGGAAGATAAACCCAGTAATAAACCGACAATGGGGGCAAAAGCAAAAATCATTATGAAATCATTTAATGCCACCTGGCTTAAGGTGAAATGAGGTTCTCCATCACATAAATGGCTCCAAACAAAGACCATTGCAGTACAAGGTGCTGCTGCTAATAGGATTAAACCAGCAATATAACTGTCAATGTGTTCGCTAGGTAGCCAATCAGCAAACACTATTCTAATAAAGAACCAGCCTAAGAGTGCCATTGAAAAAGGTTTGATCGCCCAGTTGATCAATAGAGTGACACTCACGCCGCGCCAGTATTGTTTAACTTGCGTTAAAGCGGTGAAATCTATTTTAAGCAACATAGGAATCACCATTAACCAAATTAACACGGCGACGGGAAGGTTGACTTGTGCCACTTCCAGTTTTCCTAATGTTTGAAAGGTTTTTGGAAACCAATGTCCTAAGCTAATACCAATGATGATACAAATAAAAACCCAGATTGTAAGATAGCGTTCAAAAAACCCCATCTGTTTATTTGATTTTTGCATAATGAACTCTTTTTTTTACTTTGATGGCATTGAATTTTTTATCATATTAATCAAAGCCAATACTTTAGCTTCAATCATATCTCGAATCGCATTAAATTCGCTGCTGTCCATGTGTTTGGGGTCGGGTATGGCCCAATCTTGTCGATGTACGGCATTGACCAATGGACATTCATCACCGCAGCCCATGGTAATGGCGTATTCATAATCAACCGCTGGAATATCGCTTAAGGCTTTGGAATCATGCTGGTTTAAGTCATAACTGATGGCTTGCATTGAGGTGATTGCTTTAGGGTTGACTTGCCCTGATGGGCGTGAACCTGCGCTGTAGGCGCTAATGAGGTGTTTACCGTGTATTTTGGCAAAGGCTTCTGCCATTTGGCTACGACAGGAGTTTTCTACACAAACAAAGAGTATGTTTTTCATAAGGCATTCCTTGAGTGAACCCGCCATGAAGACGAGCAGGTTATTAACAACAATGCTTATCCATAGGACAACATTTTGACTTAAACCACGATAATGAGGGGGAAGAAATATCGCCAGTATGGAGGGAGGGTTGCAATGAGCGCAACCTGAATCCAATACTTTTAACATGACTTAAATTGTCACAATAATGCAATACGCTAGACATATTCCCACCCCATAATGCGCAGCTTCTTTGTTCAACATTCTATGGAGATTGGGTTTATGAAGCCATTTGCTCGTTCAACTTTAGCCGTCGCTTTGTCTGCAAGCTTAGTGACACCGGTATTTGCTGATTTTGGTAAAACCACAGAAATGCGCATGATGCGCTGGGCTAGTTTTTATTTTGGTGTGAGTAATGACATCCAAGAATCTGCCGTCACGCCTGAAGGCTATATACGTGATAAAACCGAACAAGCGGGTGATTTGATTAAGCATTCTGACAATCTTAAAGTTGAATTTGTGACCCGTGATGCAGCCAATAAATTGGATTTAATGGTGCTTTATCCACAAGATAACCCTACACATATCGTGGGTTGTATTGAAGGCGGTAGCGAAGACTTAGCCAATGGCAAAAAAAACCCTTCAGTACAAGCTATTGCTTTAGATGGTAGTAGCGTCACCACTATTTTGCGCGGCATGGATCGTTGTGATGGCATTCGTCGCACGGTTTGGGGGAGCGTATTAGCTACGGAAGAAACTGATGATGGTCAAGCCTATGAAATCCTTGATCCTCTGAATGTGACAGAGCACACCATTACTGATCGTGCCGCAGGTACCATAGTCGATAGCAATGGTGCGGCTGCAACTCAAGTGGTCAAACACAATGCGCTGCCTACTATGGCTTGGGAAGGTTTGACGGTGCTGGACTCTGGTGTGATATATGGTGGTGATGAATTGCGTCCAGGAACGGATGTGGACGACAACGATGGCGGTGCCATGTTTAAGTTTGTACCAGCTACATTACATACGGGCAATACCCCTTTAACGGATTTAGCGCAGTCGCCTTTCACTGTGGGTAAAACTTATGCACTACAAGTGAGTTGCCGCGATAGCAAACGTCAATTTGGCCAAGGTTGCGAAGTCGGTAACGGTGCTTGGATTGAAGTCAATGCAGCGACTGCACGCGCTGATGCAAACAAAAATGGCGCAACAGGGTTCTACCGCCCGGAAGATTTACATAAAGACCCTAACTACACTGCCGATGATGGCAGCATTCGTTTTTGCTGGACAAATACAGGAAATAAAGGTGCGCAAAATTATGGTGAAATTATGTGTGCCATTGATAAAAAGCCTAATGAAGTCGTCGTGGATGCCGACAACGGTGGCACAGACTTAAATACTGTGGTGACCCGTTTTATCGTGGGTAATCCTGACATGAATGCCCCCGATAGTTTTGAATTCCAACCGGGTACCGGTGTGCATTATGTCATTGAAGATAATAGCAATGGCGATATTTGGGCTTGTTTGCCCGATGGTACTGACCGCGACCTGATGAGCGATGGCTGTATTAAAGTAATTTCGGTGATGGATAAAACTGCTGAACCGACAGGCTTTTTCTTTGCACCTGATGGCAAAACAGCTTATTTGTCTATCCAGCACAGCAGCGATGCTGAAGGCTTGGAAGTAGATGGTTATCCTACTGATGATTTGTTGAAAATCACGGGGTTTGGTGATGTGCTAAAACCTTCTGATTTGGATGGCAGCTTGCAGTTAAATGCAGGAAGTGCCACGTTGGAAGATAATAATGTCATCCGTATCAATGACTTCACTTATGGTGGTGTACCTTTAAGTGTCGGCATTAAAATCAATATGGATGGTACTTGGGAACTGCGTTAAGCTCAGCATTTTCCGCGCTTTTTTGAGACGAATAGCGAGCTATTCGTCTCAAAAGCCATATTTTTTAGCTAGGATGCCGGTTCCTCGCAACAAGTCTAATTTTTATCAGACTTAAGTTGACAAACCCTATAGGCTTCCCTAGAATCTCCCGCCTTCAACAGTTTGCTTCGTTGTATGGCTATGTAGCTCAGTTGGTTAGAGCGCGGCACTCATAATGCTGAGGTCGGTGGTTCAAATCCACCCATAGCCACCATCCCTTCTCTGCTGTCTTTTTTATCCTCCGCTGACTACACATCCTGTCTTTGCTCGGTATACTGCCTCGTCCATTGCATCATGCATGATGCGTTTATTCTTCTAGCCCTTTCTTGCGGGGAGACTCTATATGCGAGATACGTTTTCCAAGTTGCGCTTGCACGGTTTTAATAATTTAACAAAGTCATTGAGCTTTAATATTTATGATATTTGTTATGCGAAAACCCTAAGTGAACGGGAAGAATATATCGAATATATTGATGAGGTGTATAACACAGAAAAACTCACCCAAACTTTGTTAGACGTGGTGAAGATTATTGAGGCCAATGTGCTCAATGTGGCACGTCAAGATTATGAGCCGCAAGGGGCGAGCGTCACGATGTTGATCTCTGAAGAGTCTGTGTGTACCCGAAATATAGCGCATACCGCATCTCCTGGGCCCTTACCTGATGCCATTGTCGCACATTTAGATAAAAGCCATATCGCAGTACATACCTATCCTGAAAACCATCCTGACAGCAAGGGCATTAGTACGTTTCGTGCTGATATTGATGTGTCTACTTGTGGACAGATTTCGCCACTCAAAGCCTTAAATTATTTGATTCATAGTTTTGATTCAGACATTGTGACGATGGATTATCGGGTACGAGGCTTTACGCGAGATGTTGATGGTTATAAACATTATATTGATCACCCCATTCACTCGATTCAAAATTATATTTCTCAAGACACTAAAGATCGTTATCAAATGGTGGATGTGAATGTCTATCAAGAAAATTTATTTCACACTAAAATGGTTTTGAAAGAATTTGACTTAAATAGTTATTTATTTGGCTTGGATAGCAATGAATTATCGACTGAAGAACAAGCCGAAATCCAAGGTTATGTGCAACGAGAAATGATGGAAATTTTCTATGCGCGTAATATGCAGTCTTAAACAATACCGATAGACTCGTTTCTCGATACGATGGAGCTAAAGGATGTTTAATATTAAAATACATCATATTTTTGCTTTTCTATTTTTTTTCATAGCTATGATATTTTATGCTATAGGTTATAAAGTTTTAGGTGGATTAGGTTTTTTTCTTGGAATAGTATTTGAAACATTAGCCTGGACTGCCTTATGTTCTGAATCAGACTGTTCGCCAACACAGCATAAAAAATAAATATTAGACTTGTCCGAGTTTAAACGCCGTAGCGAAAAGCAGCGGGATTGAGTGGTTTTTTTCGTTCATTTGAGGCGAATAGTCATTCTATTTAACGAGAATGAACGGGGAAAACCGCCAATATCCGCTGTTTTGCAGTCGGTGTTTTAAACTCGGACAAGTCTATTTATTAGGACATCCTATTTTGCCTCCATTCCCCGGCTTATTAAGCATCAGCGATGATGAGTTCAAACATTTCCAGCAGCTTATTTATAAAGCGTCTGGGATTCATTTACCTGCCACAAAGAAAATGCTGGTGGTGAGCCGTTTATCAAAACGGGTGCGACACCACGGTCTCGATAGCCTGCAACATTATTATCAATTCATTACTCATGCGCATCATGCGGATGAATTTCAAATTATGGTGGATTTACTCACCACCAATGAAACCTACTTTTTTCGTGAACCTGAACATTTTTCACAGCTTAAACAACTGCTTCCTGATTATCCTCGTGAACATCCTTTTCAAGCTTGGAGTGCGGCCTGTTCTTCAGGTGAGGAAGGCTACAGCATGGCTATGACGTTAATGGAATTGTTTGGCACTGGACGGGCTTGGTCTGTGTTAGGCACCGACATCAGTGCTCGCATGTTGCACATTGCACGCAACGCGGTATACCCCATTAATGCAACAGAACACATTCCGAAAAATTATTTAAGTCAATATTGCTTAAAAGGCGTGCGTTCTCAGGCCGGTACTTTTCGTATTGAAAAGAAATTACGGGATCGCGTTAAATTTCAACAACTCAATTTAAATGCTCCCCATATTCCTCATTTGCCGCATTTTGATTTGATTTTATTGCGCAATGTTTTAATTTATTTCGATATTCCCACTAAGCGCCAATTAATTCACAAAATGATTGACCAATTGCGTCCAGGGGGATACTTGTTGATCGGTCATGCAGAAAATTTATCCAGCTTAAGTACGCCAGAAATTCATGCACAACTGAGCAGTGTGGCACCCACCGTCTATCGCAAAAAATTATCTACCAGTGGGGGATAAATGGACGGCCCAAAAAGCGCAGGCGAGGAAATATTCCTTCGCCCCGGTGAATTTTATTTTGGTCATGGGGATGTGCGGGTGCGAACGATTTTAGGCTCTTGTATCGCTATCACTGCATGGCACCCGCAACAAAAAATCGGCGGTATGTGTCATTTTATGCTGTCCAGACCGCAAAAAGTGGTCACGCCGCATTTGGACGGACGCTATGCGGAAGATGCCGTGGAATTATTTTTACAACACATGGCTCAACACAAAACCCGACCTAATGAATATCAAGTCAAGCTATTTGGCGGCGGCAATATGTTTCCAGACATCAGTAAAAGTCCTGGCAATAATATCGGTCAGCGCAATATACAAGTGGCTCGTGCTTTATTACGTCACCATCCATTTCGTATTTATGCCAGCCATTTAGGTGGTGTCGGTTATCGTCGTGCTATTTTGCATTTACCCAGTGGTGAAGTCTGGATTTATCACAATAGCCAATCATCCCCCTCGGCGGGAGAACCCTTTTGAAAAAAATAAAAGCTATCGTCATTGATGACTCAGCCGTAGTCCGACAAGCTTTCACCGAAATTCTCAAAGAAGCTATCGGCATTGAACTGATTGCCGCTTCTGCTGATCCCATTTTTGCCATGAAGCACATGCGCAAACAATGGCCTGATGTGATTATTCTCGATATTGAAATGCCCCGTATGGATGGCTTGACCTTTCTGCGCAAAATTATGCAAGAACACCCTACGCCGGTCGTGGTGTGTTCCAGCCTCACCGAAGAAGGCGCTCAAACCACATTACAGGTGATGTCAGCGGGGGCTGTGGACATCATCACTAAGCCTAAAATGGGTTTACAGGATTTTTTCCAAGACTCCCGCCGTACCTTAGTCGATACGATTAAAGCGGCGACTCAAGCCAGCATGAAAAAATTGCAGCGCAACGCGGTGATGTCTGAAGCCATCCGAGTCAAGCCTAAGCTCAGTGCCGATGCCATGATTGCGCCGCAAACCAAGCCGCGAATGGTATCGGGCATCGGTGATCCGGTGATTGCGATTGGTGCTTCTACGGGCGGTACTCAAGCCTTAGAAGTGGTGCTGAAAAGTTTGCCGATTGATTGTCCGCCCGTGCTCGTTGTACAGCACATGCCCGCTGGTTTTACAGCCGCTTTTGCTAATCGTCTCAATGGCATTTGTGCGATAGAAGTGAAAGAAGCTGAACATCTGGATGAAGTACATACGGGACGTGCGTTGATTGCCCCTGGTGCTTATCACATGTTGTTGCAACGCAGCGGCGTGCATAAATACTGTGTAGACATCAAAGATGGGCCGGTCATCAATCGCCACCGTCCTTCGGTGGACGTGCTATTTCGATCTGTCGCACAAACGGCGGGGAAAAATGCGATGGGCGTACTTATGACGGGGATGGGGGATGACGGTGCGCGAGGTTTGGAAGAAATCCACAAAACGGGGGCTCGTACCATCGCCCAAAACGAAGACACCTGCGTGGTGTACGGTATGCCCAAAGAAGCCATCAAACGCGGTGCCGTCGATGACATACTGCCTTTGGAAAAAATTGCAGCGGCTTTGACTGAGCGTTAAAAAACCTGACTGACTATCCCTATGAACTCCAATCTGTCTCTTTATCCCAGCCCCACTGTCATGGTCGATATTGTGATTTTCACTGTCGAGCAAGACACTTTGAAAGTGTTATTAATCAAACGCGGGATTGAACCTTTTTATGGGGAAAATGCTTTACCGGGAGGTTCCGTGCAATTGGAGCACGATCATACTTTAGAGGATGCGGCTAAGCGCGAATTAGAAGAAGAAACCGGGATTAACCACACTTACTTAGAACAACTTTACACCTACGGCAGTGCGCAACGTGATCCACGCGGTTGGACGGTCAGCGTGGCGTATTTTGCGCTAGTCGCAGCGGATGAAGTGCGTTTAAAAGCGGGCAGTGATGCGGCTGAAGCGTATTGGCATAGTATTCAAGGCCACCGCGTTGAATTCCCCTTGGCATTTGACCATGCCATCATTTTACAAGATGCCATTGAGCGTTTACGTGCCAAAGTCGAGTACACCGATATTGCCGTACATTTATTGCCGCAAGCTTTCACGCTGAGTGAGTTTCAACGGATTTATGAAATCATCATGCAAGAGACACTGAATAAAAGTTCCTTTCGCAAGCGCGTTGATCAAGCGGGCATCGTCAAACCCATTAAAGGTCAAATGCGCACAGGTTCTAATCGTCCCGCGCAGTTGTATCGCTTTACAAACACCAACAACAACCGCCTATTTTTCCCGCGTAGTTTGGTCTGGGCCGAGAAAAAATAGCCCAGTCCCTCCTCTTTCAGCTCAAAACACTGCGCAGTGCTTCAATGCATTGTTGGTTCTCATGTTCTGCTCCAATACTAATACGCAAATGCGTGGGCAAACCATAATTAGCCACCGGACGCACGATCACACCTTTGCGCAGTAACTTCTCATACACTTCGACACCTGATCGCTGCATATCGACGCAAATAAAATTACCAACAGAGGGGATAAAGTCCAAGCCCATCTGCGTAAAAGCGTCGCTCAATTGCTGCATCCCCGATTCATTCAAGGCGACCACTTGCTCTAAGTGAGATTGATCCTGTATCGCTATTTCAGCCGCTAATAAAGCCATGCTGTTGACATTAAACGGCTGGCGCACGCGGTTGAGCAAATCGGCAACATCAGGGTGCGAGACGCTGTAACCCACACGCAATCCTGCCAAGCCATATGCTTTGGAAAAAGTACGCACAATAATGAGGTTAGGATGTTGTGCCAGCCACGGTAAGCTGTTGGGATAGTCAGCGGCTTTCACATATTCAAAATAGGCTTCATCCAGCACGATGATGACCTCTTGAGGAACGGATTCAATAAAGGCTTTCAAAGCCTTGTCGTCTACCCAAGTGCCCGTCGGATTATTGGGATTGGCGATAAAAATAATCCGCGTTGTATCATCTAGGCCCTTCCGCATCGCTGACAAATCATGGCCCCAAGCTTTAGCGGGAATTTCTTGTGCTTTAGCACCGATGGCCTGTGTGGCTAATGCATAAATCGCAAAAGCATGTTGCGAAAACATCACGCCCACGTCCGGTGCGGCAAAAACCCGCGCAATGATGTCAAGAATGTCATTAGAACCATTGCCCAGCGTGATGTGCTGCGGTGTCACTCCGAGTTGTTGGCTAAGCGAATGCTTTAAGCGAAAACCGCCGCCATCGGGATAACCAGCGATGTTTTCTGGAGAACATTGTTGTCGTAATGCTTCTAATGCTCGTGGGCTGGGGCCCAGAGGATTTTCATTAGAAGCGAGTTTAATGGCGTTTTGAATGCCGTATTCACGTTCAAGTTCTTCTAGCGGTTTACCGGGTTGATAAGGACTTAAACCTTGAACGCCTGGAGTGGCGAGGGAGAAAAAATCACACATGATGGGTCTCTTAGTGTTGTCATTGCGTGCCATGCATTTTAAGCAGGTTCAATAGACGTGTTTTTAACGGTGTGTGGTGATAAAAAAATTAATAGGGAACAGAACGCTTTTTAAATTAAAAGCTTAGCTGTCGAGACAAACGCGGTCGCTCACCTCAGTCAACAAAGTCCGGGTTATTGGTTGAGAAAAAGCGGAAAAACAGACCAAAATCCACGCCTTTGCAGTCGATGAATGCCCCTTGCAACAAGTCTAATATAAACGTGATACTTGATAGCCCTCCTGTTGTAGCAGCACTACCAAACCTTCACTATCTGCCAAATGCATCGCTCCTACTGCGATAAAGGCTTGTCCTGCTTGTAGATGAGACTGCATACGTTTTAGCATAAGTTGATTGCGATCATTGAGTAAACGTTGCCAGAGCTTGTCCAATAAAGCTTGTTCTTGTGGGTTTTGACTGCTCATGAGTTGCTGACTTAAATCTTGCATCCCTTGTAAATCACGCGCCAAATAAAGTTGATGTAGTTGTTCTAAATATTTTGCCATATGTTCAAGTTCATTTAAGCTACTGCGCAACATCATCAATTGCTCATCTAAAGAAAAATGTTCAAAGACGGCTAATTGTTCATCCATTGTTTCCAATCCATAGACAGGAATATCACGGGCTTTAGCTTGATTTTCAAGGTGCAAATCCAAATATTCTCCGCCTTGGCTTTTAGGAAAACTTAAAATAGTCATCGCCACCCAAGGTTTTAGGCGCATGGCCATATTGATCACGATGCCATGTTGGCTGAGGGCTGTGAACAAGCGTTGGAAATCTTCTTTGCCCAGCATGACCGCCAGGTTTTTGTCTTTAGGTAAATACAATGTCTCAATTAAAGCCAGCATATCCACGTCATCTAAACGCATTTCTAAAATCAAGCGTTGGCTATCAGCAAAGGCTTTTTTCACTTCTGAACTTAAGTCTAAGACGCGAGCATCTTCAGAATGGATAGTGCCAAATAAATAGCTGGTCTCACCGTTTGGCTTTTCAATTTTCCACAATAAACCTTTAGCGGGAGGGGTGATTGTGTCGGTTTCAGAAGGAGTCGCCCAGCTTACGATGGGCAAGAAGAGGCACAGAACATAGGCGAAAAAATATGGATGAAGGGAAGAAATTCTCATGAGAGTTCATTGTCTATTGCAGTGGGTTCTGAGCCTGGACGCTGGGCTACACGGGGTTGAAAGGTATCGACTCGTGCCGGAGGAAAGTTTTGCCACACAATGGTCGAAGAGGTGCGAATAAAAAACTTATCTTGGCATCGACAAGATTTACCACGCAAATCATAGGTGAATTGCACCATGAGTCCTGATTCTCCTAAAATTTCATCCACCTGGCGCAAAATGGTGCGCACCAGATTGTTCGGCAAGGAACGCAGCGGCAAACTGGATACCACCGTATTCACTTTTTTAGCTTGATGCCCTAACAGGGTTTTTAAATGCGCCGCATCGCCTTCAATTACGCGCAAATGCGGAAAACGTTTGCGTAGCAATTCAGCCAAGGGTTTGGAGCGCTCTAAAACAATTAAGCGTTCTGGTGCAATGCCATATTTTAATAAAGCGGCTGTAATGCTGCCGGTACCTGCGCCGAGTTCTAATATCAAACCCTCTTTTTTCTGTTCACTCACCGGATGAGCCATAGCGCGGCCTAATTTGTTAGAACTTGGGCACGCTGCACCAATGGCTCGTGGGTTAGCTAAAATTTCGCGGGCAAATAGAGCGAGGATAGCGGAGTGGGTTAACGCCGAGTGTTGTGAGGTATCAGAGGTGTTGCTACGTGACCAAAATCTTAGATTGGGTTTTCGCTGGTTCAGTGGCAAAGAGGATTTAGACGAGGCGGGTGAATGTATGATGTTATGCACGGATCGACGCATCCGCGCCCAGGAACGGTGTAGGGTTTTTCTCATCGTTATAACGTCTCCACGGGGTAATAGCGTCAGTGTAGAAGCGTTCTGGTCAACATCAGCTTGACCGCAGTCGGTGTATATTGAGCAGACCGCTTCTTTAGATTTCAGTGTTCATTTTTTTATCTGGCAGGTACATAAACATCCCGCCGCATGTCAAAATACGCTGCATTATCATTTTAACTGCATCATCAAGCCAGCAATATTGATGAACTCGCCTAAAAGGCTTCTTTGCGTCAGGTAAGTCTATAAAATCTGGCATTAGACAAGTCTATTGTGGTTCCATCAGAAATCAGGTCATACTGATATAAAACCATGCATCGTATCGCTGCTGCTTTAAGACACTGTGAGTCAAGCTATTGGGCAAGAAATAACACCGTTATTCCTGCGCTCATGACGATCAACCAACAGCGCCTAATCTGTGTGCGGGCAATATTTATCGCTGAAAAAATCCGAGCATTTTACGCTATGAAGCTACTTAAGAAAAATTCATTTTCCATCTTATCCGGCATGAGCCTTTTAATCTTGCTAAGCCTGTACGCCTCTAGCACACGCGCTGAAACCGCCGTGGCTCCAGAAGCCGATGTCCCCAATATTTGTAAAGGTGTGTTACCCCGTTCACCCATTTGGTTGGATCATACACATGACGTGTTGTCTACCAATGTGTGTGCCACCGCCGTGTGGTTTGATCGCTTTTTTAGTGATGTGCGTGATGAAGAAGAAAATGCTGACCGTTTTATTCGTCTGGTGAATAGCTTTGAATGGGTTGAAAACGAGGGGATAGATTTTCGCTTAAAAGTGCGAGCACGGATTGAATTACCTCGGTTTAAAAAATTTGGGCAGTCTTTAAGTTTAATTTTCACCGGAGAGGATGAAGATGAGGTCAATAATGTTTTTCCTGAAGCGGAACAAATTATTGAAGACAATCCCACTACACGCAGTGAAACTCGTGATAAACGTTCTTTGTCTTTATTATGGGATGTAAAGAATGATTCTCGCTCGGCTTTTTCTATTGGCACCAGTATTCGCTTACGCTCGCGTCTGCAACCTTTATTAAACCTGCGTTATCGTTATACTCACGGGATTGATTCAGATCATCTTATCCGTGCTACACAAAATGTATTCTGGGAACAAGATGAAGGCTTTGGTGAACGCACACGATTAGACTATGAAATGTTACTTAAACCAGAAAGCCTATTGCGCTGGAGTGCATCAGGCATGTATTCAGAAAAAAGCGAAGGTTTTGAATGGGGATTAGGGGCTTCTTTATTTCGTCATTTATCCCCCAAAAGCTCAGTGTCTTTTGATTGGACCACCACAGGAGATACCCGACCCAGTTCAGAAATTAATCAACATCGCCTTGGTCTTCGTTATCGACGCAACTTTTATCGTCCGTGGTTATTTTTTGAAATTGAACCTGCTGCATTCTGGCCGATTGAAGATGATCTCAGACTCAACTGGGGGATTGCTTTCCGTCTAGAAGTGCAACTGGGACGTAAACGACAATCTGAATAGCCTTAGAGCCTATACGAAAACGGGATAATCGGCTGCAAACCCGTCCTTTTGGCCAGGTTTTCCGCTTTTTTTCGTTAAATAGCCCGCTATTCGCCTTAAAAAACCGAAAAACCTGCCTCAAAAGGGCGAATTTTCGCTTCGATTCCCCATCTTCGTATAGGCTCTTAAGTTCTGTTCATTGAATGTACTTGTCATCCCCTATTAGAGGAAATATTGTGAGTCAGGCTAGCCGTCAAAATCAACGAAATAATCCGTGGCATAAAATCAATAACGCGCGTTTGCGAGAACTGGTGTTTATTGCTTTTTGTTTTGCCGCTTTATATTTATTTGTGTCTCTGGCGACGTATGATCCTCTTGATCCGGGTTTCTCGCATAATCCCAACGCCCCCGCAGCCGATCAAATTCGTAATCAAGGCGGACTGGCGGGGGCTTTATTTGCCGATTTGTTTTTCAAATGGTTTGGCTACTTTGCTTATCTTTTTGCCTACATGGTGGGCTATTTGGGATGGCTTATTTATCAAGGCCGCCATCACGCTTTACTGAGTGAACCCAAGCATCTCATCTTACCGGGCATCGGTTTTTTTCTGACGCTGATGGCGGGTTGCGGCTTAGCCATTGTGCATTTTGCAGCGGAAAGCGCCTTGTTACCCAGTCATGCGGGTGGCGATCTCGGTTCTTGGATCGGCAATGGTTTGCAAAATAACATCAGCGCATTGGGTGCGACACTCTTATTACTGGTGCTATTTTTTACCGGCATTACCATGCTCACAGGCATGTCCTGGCTTAAATTAATGGATCGCCTGGGTGAAAAAACCCTGCATTACATACCGATTTTCTTTAGCTATTTACGCCATCAAATCTGGCCTATCGTCCTACGCAAAAGCCGCACATCATGGCGTTGGGTACGCTTAAAAGCAGAACAACTACAACACTTTTATATCACCCAACAGCATAAAAAACGTCATCGTCAAGCTGCGCGTCAAGCCGCTGTTGAATTGCCCGACCAAATCCAAAAAGTCTTGCAGGATTCACCCGCCCCACCTGCGCCCGCCCCCGTTTCTCCTCCACCCCACGAGCAAGGCGACCCGCCCGTTGAAACCATCACGGACAATATGGATGCAGTCGAGATGGATACTCACGCAGCGCAAGAACCCGCTGAGCCAGTCAGTCGCTCGCTGCCCAGTTTGCAACATTTAACACCCTCCAAAGCACCCAATGCCGAGCAGCTTCAACAAGCCACACAAGCTTTACAGCAAAAAATTGAAGCTTTATTTGTCATACTAGACGTTGAACAAGCCCATATTATTGCTGTGCATTCAGGGCCTCTGCTCAGTCGCGTAGAGATTTATCCGGGTAAAGAGCAAATCAGCCATGTGGTGCGTTTAGCCGATCAATTAATAGAACAACTCGACATCCAAGGCAGTCGTGCCACAGAGACCAATACCGAACTCTTAACGCTGGAAATACCCCATTCTCAACCCGAACACATCGCCTTGCGCGAATTGCTCAATATTACGGCCTATCAAGACAGCCGCTCGCCTTTAACCTTAGCGCTTGGCAAAGATACTAACGGCTATTCCATTATTGTTGATTTGGCACGAATGCCGCACTTGCTCCTTGGTGGTAGTCACGCCACAGACATCAATACTGCCCTGCACACCTTCTTGCTTAGCATTGTGTACAAAGCGCAACCCGCTCAAGTGCGCCTGATTTTGATGGATTCCAAGCAAAAATGTTTTGCGCCCTATCGAGATTTACAACATCTGCTCAGTCCCATCATCACCCAGCCAGAAGCCCTCTTAGAAAGCTTTGAATGGTGCGTGAATGAAATGGAACGACGTTACCGCATCATGGCAGAACAAGGAGTACGCAATATTGATGGCTACAACCGCTACATCGACACCCTACAACAGCAAACCATGCCAGAAGATGACATAGACATCCCCAGCCCTCTACCTTACATCGTCGTAGTGCTACATGAAATCGCAGAACTGAATCATTGTGAACAAGAACGTGATATTGAAAGCTTCATCACCCGCTTAGCACAAAAAGCGCGTGCATCAGGCATTCACATGCTCTTAGGTAGCAGCCATCCGACGGTCAACGTCATGACTGGATTGATGAAAACCAATTTCCCGACACGGATGGCTTTTCAGGTGAACAACAAAGCCGAATCGCGGCATATATTAGGACAAAGCGGGGCAGAATATTTATTGGGACAAGGCGATATGCTGTACTTAACCCCAGGTACAGGCATTCCCGCCCGCATCCATGGAGCACATGTTGATGGACAAGAAGTGCAGGCCGTGATGAATGCACTTAAACCACAGGGAAAACCTAAATATTGGGATTTAAGCGATTAAGCCTATGCCAGATGAGCGTTACACTCGACCTTATTATTTAATGAAAAACACGTTGTCATACAATAGTTTATAACTTTAACTCTGATGTGATTCAGCGGCTATCAAAGATACTTAACACCGCCCCACAGCAGAAACATGATCGCCCAGCCATGCACCGTGTTTTCCAGCAACCTGACTGGAACTATGATCACACCAAACCAACCCGACACCCCTAATACTTATCGGGAATTCAGCGTCGCTGCTGTACTGCTGGGTTTCATTCAAGGTGTCATACTCAATGTCGCCTTCGTCTATATCGCACTCAAGTTGGGCTTCTCCATTGGCGGCTCCACTATCGCGGCGATTCTCGGCTATGTCTTCCTGCGCGGTGTTTTACGCACCGGCACAGCGGTAGAAAACAACCTCAACCAAACCATCGCCTCCGGTATCAACTCCGCAGGCACAGGCGTTGTCTTCGTCTTGCCCGCCGTGTTTTTGCTCGGGCTCGACCAAATGCCCGAATTTAGCCTCTGGCCTTTAGTTATAGCAGGCATCAGCGGCGCATTACTCGGTGTCGTCCTCATCATCCCTTTGCGCAAACAACTCATCGAACTACAACGCCTACGTTTTCCCACCGGAGTCGCCGTTGCCAGCATCATCAGCTCCGGTTATGCCGGAGCCGACAAAGCCAAACTACTCGGCATCGGTTTTATCATCGCCGCCGTGTGGAAAATCATCCTAGTGCTAGGCTGGTGCGAAATCCCCGGACTCATAGAACACGAAGAACTCAACTTAAGTTTCGGCATACTGCCCGCCTACATGGCACCTGCCCTATACCTCTCGCTACTCAATTTTGCCGCAGGTTTACTCTCCGGTCGTGCAGGATTGCCCTTTTTCATCGGCGGCATACTGGCTTGGTGGGTCATCTCCCCCACATCCGTCGCGCTCGGCTGGACACCCGACTTACCCGACGTAGAACTCACCCTCTACATTTTTGAAAAAATGCTCAGCCCATTAGGCATAGGCATCCTCATTGGTGCAGCTTTCATGGAAGTCATCGTCGCCTATCCCGCCATCAAAAGCGCCCTACGCGCCCTATCCGATGCCGCCCACATCGCACACGCTCAAGGCAGCAGCAAAGGCTTACGCGAAGAAATGCCCCTACAAGTGCTCGTGATAGGTGGAATTCTAGCCGTCATCCTCTTCTTCTTCGCCGCCTGGTTGACCCCCGGAGTCAGCTTACCGCAAGCCCTCATGGCGGCATTGCTCGGAGTTTTATGGATGGGCTTAGCCGGACTCATCGTTGCCCAAGCCACCGGACTCACCGACATCTCCCCGATTTCTGGCATGGCACTGATTTCCGTCAGCCTGATGCTATTTCTACTCGACGGCAACATCCTCGCCGCCATACTCATCACCATCGGTGTCGCCGTCGCCATTGGACAAAGCTCCGACATGATGCAAGACCTAAAAACAGGATTCATAGTCGGCAGCCGCCCCTTCTTACAACAAATGGCACAATTTGCCAGCACCTGGATCGGCGTACTCGTCGCCTTTGGCGTGATTTACCTACTCTGGTACGGTGCAGCAGACGGCACCGCAGGTTTTGGTCCTGGCACCGACCTCCCCGCCCCACAAGCCGTCGCGCTGAGTGGCATCATAGAATCTATGCAATCCGACACCATCGCCACCGACAAATTCCTCCTGGGCGGCATTATCGGAGCCGTACTCACCGCCTCGCCCTTCTCTGGAGTTGGCGTATTAGTTGGATTAGCCATGTACCTACCTTTTTCCGTCACCCTCGGTTACGGCCTAGGCTGCCTCACCAACATGTGGATAGTCCGCCGCCGGGGTGCCAGCTACGCAGAAAACACCCTCGTCCCACTCGCCGCAGGACTCATCATCGGCGAAGCCATCATCGGCGTAGGACACGCCATCTACACCATTGTGTCCCTCGGTTAAATTTGTGCTTCTCTAGGACTGGCTCCCTCGCAAGGCGCGGTGGGAATCAGGTTGAAATCTTCGTGCCGCAGGAGCGACAGTCGCAGATCAGGGTTTGCAACTCTGACCTAAATGTTTCAACTCCCTCCAAGCCTTAGCAAAACATTCAAGTTTGTCGAAACGTTCGGATCGAGGTGATTAAAACAAAATTTATAAGCACGCCTCTACCTATTATCCTACGCGGGCTTTTATTTTTCTTAAAACACGAAAGCCACAATCAATATTAGAAAGTCCTGGTGTAAGAGAAGCCCTTTCAGCACAGTAACAAAAGTTATAATTATACCGCCAAGCCCCACCTCGTATTGCTCGACTACGAACATCGTTTGTATTTGCAATTTGTGTTTCTTGGCGTTTATATTTTTTTGCATATACAGAAGCAGTCCATTCCCAAATATTTCCATGCATATCATACAGCCCCCAAACATTTGGTTTTTTTTCCCCAACAGGATGAGTTTTTCCTTCTGCATTTTCTAAATACCAAGCATATTCAGATAACTTTTCTTCATTGTCGCCAAAGTAATACATGGTATTACTACCTGCTCTGCAAGCATATTCCCACTCTGCTTCAGTAGGTAAGCGGTATTCATAATTAGTTTGCTTACTTAGCCAAGCACAATAAGCTGCAGCATCTTTCCAGGAAATATTGATCACTGGACGGTATTTACGTCCCCAACCTTTATCTTTTAGTATTTTTCTCTTTGTCATAATGCAAAAAAGATCATATTCATTAAAAGTTACAGGATAGCGACCAATAGCAAAACCTTTAATTTCCACCTCGTGGATAGGTAGAGCATCCGGAATATCTTCTTGCCCCATAAGGAAAAATCCACCTTTTAATAAAATTACTTCAGGAGCTAAATTACCATCTAGTAACTTATCTTGAAATGGATAACCATAGGTTTCTTGAAAAATTGCGTGATCAAATTTTGTATTATTTAAACGTGCACCAAGTAAATTTGCTCTTGTTAAATTAGCATACTGCAAATTCGCATTACTTAAATCTGAATTCTGCAAATCTGCGTCTTGTAAATTTTTATAACTTAAATCACGCCCAATCAAATTAACATTAGGGAAACTAGCTTTAGATAATGCAGATTGAAAATAATTTGCTGCGTCCAAAAAACGCAGCATTTGATCTGTAGCCCGAATACGAGTCTGAGTTTTTAAATACTTTGTTTTTAACCCATAAACAAGCAAAAATTCTTGAAATGTATAATGACTAAATCGAAGTTCTTTCAATGAGTTTCGATTTAGCAAAGAACGTCCCCCCATATTGAATTCTTCCAAATAGGCAATATTTTTATCTAATTTCAACAAGGTTTGTAACTCATTGTCATTAATGCTGCGCTTACTTTTGCGCTGCATCCAATCCGCTACCCAGATACAAGCACGGCGTAGGTCTTCGTGTTTGGGGAGGTTTTCGCTGTCAGGATGTAAGCGTTGAATTTTTTGCGTCTCGCGTCGTAGCCAAGTATTCATCAGGATTTCGTAAACAGTGTACAGATTCCAGTGCTGTTTTGAGGGTTTGGTTAAGTCTTCAATATGCGCCAACAATAAGGGACGAAAACGTAGGGATTCCATGGAACCCAGAATTTTTAAGGCACGTTGCTTGAGTTGTTCAATATCAGCACGCTTAGCAAAGCGTTTATCTAGATATTCATTAACTTGTCGATTGTCAAACAGAGAAAGGAAAAACATTGGGCTGCGAAAATTGCTTGCGACTACAAAGCCTGGCTGCCCAAAAGGATCGAGTTCTGTGCCTGGAAAAAATTGGGTGCGGCAAGTGAGAATGACACGATAAAACTGCGTGGTATGACTGAGCAGTTCTTGTAACCGTGCGTCAATCCGTCCCAGCGCAGTTTTGTCTTCATCTAAAGCGTCCAAAAGTAATAAAGTGTTGCGCGGACTTTCGATAGCTTTGATCTTGTCTAGCGTGTCTTCGCCTAATTTTAGCAATTCGCAGCGATAGTCTTTAGGCCAAAAATCGATCAAATGAAACAGTTTTAGCATCAGTAGCAGAGACGTTTTGCCCATGCCTGCATCGGATAGGATAAACATTTGGGTGCGCCCGTCGCGGATGTGATAATCACCATCATCATCATCGAAAAAATCAAACAAGGTCTCAAATACTGGGCTGCGCACCGCAGAACGTGGCTCACGCTCATCTTTATCCGCAGGATTATGGTGCTGACACTTGGGTTGCACATAGACTGTGCTTAAGTCTTCGGGATCGTCAAAGCCTTGACGACTCAGCGCATCAAGTTCTTTAGTTATTTTGTTACGAATTTGTAGAAATTTTTGGCTGAGCTTGAATAGCAGTTTGATCGGTGTGGTTTTATCGAGCAGATTCAGCAAGTCGCCGAAGCTTTTTAAGCTGTTGAGTGTGGATTCAAAATCTTTCATCATTTTTCTCTATGGGAATTTGAATAATTTAAGAATGGTTTAAAACAGGTAGAATACTTGTTAGAGCGTTTGAAGATCAAATAAAGGGTGATTGCCGGGTTACGCTATCGCTAACCCGACCTACGAAAGAAGTGTGTCAAGGAACGCACATTGGCAACAAAAAATGGCACGTTCATGGACATCTTATTGCTTCGCCCCAGCGCCTCCCTTATATTGAACCCATGAATTCCTTCCGCTTTTGGCTCAGTGTGTTGCTCATGATCTGCTTGCCCTTGCAAAGCTTGGCCTTGCAGACTTTGCCTTGTGCTCATGCAGTGCAAACTCATGCGGCATCAGCCATGCCTTGTCATCAGAGCGCAATGACGCACATGGACATGGATACGGATTCAAGCTGCCAAAACTGTACGGTATGCCACCTTGCTTTTTCCTATTCTCCCGTCATCCCCTTCGTGCTGGCACAGTCTCTTTATCACGCAGAGCAAAACCCCACCGCCGCACAGCATTTTTATCAACATATCCCCGCCTCTTTGTTCAAACCTCCGCGTTTCTCCTAACCTGCTATTTTTTATCTAGTTCCCAAGCGCCGCTGGCTGTTAAGTCATAGACCGCAACGAGAAAATGGCGCTTAGGCTCAGAAAACAGCCTCTTTTTATCAATCCTCGTTTTGCTGCTTTGCGGTGAATGAGCCGTTTTCGCAGGCTTTGCGAAAACTAGGAGAACAACATGCTTAAATCCGTTATTTATTGGTCGATCCACAACCGCTTTCTCGTCCTTATCGCCACGCTTATTCTCTCCGCTTGGGGTTGGATAGCGGTGCAAAATACACCGCTGGACGCGATTCCTGATTTGTCCGATGTGCAAGTCATCATTAAAACCAGCTATCCCGGTCAGTCGCCACGGACGGTGGAAGATCAAGTCACTTATCCGATTACCACCACCATGCTGTCCGTGCCAGGGGCGCAGGTGGTACGGGGTTATTCGTTTTTTGGCGATTCTTATGTGTATGTGATTTTCGAGGACGGCACGGATTTGTACTGGGCGCGTTCGCGGGTGTTGGAGTATTTGAATCAAGCCGCTGCGGATTTGCCGCCTAACGTGCAACCGCGCTTAGGGCCGGACGCGACGGGCGTAGGCTGGGTGTATTCCTACGCGCTGGTGGATAACACTGGGCGGCAGGATTTGGCGCAATTGCGCTCGTTGCAAGATTGGTTTTTGAAATTTGAACTGCAAACTGTGCTGGGAGTGGCGGAAGTAGCGACGGTAGGCGGCATGGTGCGGCAATATCAAGTGGTGGCTGACCCTGACAAATTACGCACTTATGGCATTCCGCTGACGCGGCTGAGTCAGGCGATTCAAAACGCCAATCAAGAAGTCGGCGGCTCAGTGATTGAAATGGCGGAAGCGGAGTATATGGTGCGCACGCGGGGTTATTTGTCGTCGATCCAAGATTTAGAAGTGATTCCGGTGAAAATGACCGAGCGCGGCACGCCGATTTTGTTGCGCGATGTGGCGCGAGTGCAGATCGGGCCCGAAATGCGCCGCGTGGTGTCGGATTTGGACGGCGAAGGCGAAATCACGGGCGGCATTGTGGTGATGCGCTACGGTGAAAATGCGCTGAAAACCATTGCGGCGGTGAAGGAAAAATTACACTTTTTGGCGGATGGCTTGCCCGAAGGGGTGGAGATTGTCGAAACCTATGATCGCTCTGGGCTGATTTTACGCGCCGTGGATAATTTGACCGAAAAGCTGGTGGAAGAATTCATCGTCGTGGCCTTGGTGTGCTTGGTGTTTTTGTTCCATTTGCGCTCGGCATTTGTGGCGATTGTCACCTTGCCGCTGGGCGTGTTGGTGTCCTTTATCGTCATGCAGCAGCAAGGAGTGAACGCCAATATCATGTCGCTGGGTGGGATTGCGATTGCCATCGGGGCAATGGTGGATGCGGCGATTGTGATGATTGAAAATGCGCATAAGCATTTGGAAAAAGCCGCCAAACACCGCAAAGAAGGCCAAGAGGTCGCGCAGCATTGGGACATCATTGCTCAGTCTGCGGCGGAAGTCGGGCCTGCGCTGTTTTTCTCCTTGCTGATCATTACTTTAAGTTTCCTTCCCGTGTTCACCTTAGAAGCCCAAGAAGGACGCTTGTTTGCGCCTTTAGCCTTTACCAAAACCTACGCGATGGCGGCGGCGGCGGGCTTGTCCGTCACGCTGGTGCCCGTGTTAATGGGCTATTTTATTCGCGGGCACATTCCTAAAGAAACCAGTAACCCATTGAATCTAATGCTGATGTGGCTGTATCGTCCGCTGCTAAAGCTGGTGTTGTGGCTACCGCGCACGACGATCTTTTTTGCGCTGTTGGTGCTGTATTCCGCGCTGATTCCGGTGTACGGCATTGGCGGTGTGCTGGAGCCGTTGAAATGGCCTGCGTATTTGATCGACAACACGACGACGCAGCGTGCCGTGGTGCGTATTGAAGCGTGGCAAAAAAGCATGGCGCAAAGCTGGCGCGAGACCTTTCCTGAACCCCGTTGGCTGCGACGTTTTGCCGATGGATTGGGTTCGGAATTCATGCCCGAATTGTTTGAAGGGGATTTGATGTACATGCCGACCACCTTGCCGGGGCTGTCCATCGGCAAAGCGCAACAGCTTTTACAGCAAACCGACCGCCTGATTAAAACCCTGCCAGAAGTGAAGCAAGTGTTCGGTAAAATTGGACGTGCCGACACCGCCACCGATCCTGCACCGCTGACCATGATTGAAACCCTGATTCAACTCAAACCGCAGAGCGAATGGCGCGAAGGCATGACGCTGGACACCTTGATCGAAGAACTCGACCGCACCGTAAAATTCCCTGGTGTGACGAACGCCTGGGTGATGCCGATTAAAACCCGCATCGACATGTTGGCGACGGGCATCAAAACCCCCGTCGGCGTAAAAGTCGCGGGGGCTGACTTGGCGACCATAGAAAAAATCGGACGCGACATCGAAACCGCCGTCATGCAAGTGCCCGGCACGCAATCGGCGTATTCCGAGCGCGTCACAGGCGGACGTTATATCGACATCATTCCTAACCGACTCGCCGCCGCACGCTTAGGCTTAAATATCTCAGACATTAACCACATCGTCAGCGCTGCGGTGGGCGGGATGAACATCAGTGAAACTGTCGAAGGCTTGGAACGTTATCCGATCAACCTGCGTTTTCCGCGAGAAACCCGCGACAGCCTAGAAAAACTGCGCGAGTTACCCATCATCACGCCCGCAGGCGCACAAGTCACGCTGGCACAAATCGCCGAAGTGAACATTGTGGACGGCGCACCCATGTTAAAAAGCGAAAACGCACGGCTCAACGGTTGGACTTTTGTGGATATTCGTGGCGTGGACATTGGCAGCTATGTCAAACAAGCCCAGCAAGTCGTTAGCGAGCAAGTCAGCTTGCCGCCGGGTTATTCCATCACTTGGTCAGGGCAATATGAATACATGCTGCGGGCGCAAGAAAAACTCAGCACAGTGATTCCTTTCACCTTACTCGTGATTTTCATCTTGCTGTATCTCACTTTCCGCAACGTCAGTGAAGCATTGTTAGTGATGCTGTCCCTGCCTTTCGCATTAGTCGGCGGTTTTTGGTTGATTTTCTTACTGGGCTACAACTTATCCATCGCTGTGGGCGTGGGCTTTATCGCGCTGGCGGGCGTGGCGGCAGAATTTGGCGTGATTATGTTGGTGTATTTGGATAATGCGTGGCGCGATCATCGTGTTGAAGCAGGACAAGCCCATGAGCGCGTATTGAAAGCAGCGATTATGGAGGGTGCGGTGATGCGCGTGCGCCCCAAGGCCATGACCGTGGCGGTCATCATCGCCGGCTTAATTCCCATCATGCTAGGACACGGCACAGGTTCTGAGGTCATGCAGCGCATCGCCGCACCGATGGTTGGCGGCATGATCACCGCCCCGCTGTTGTCGCTGTTCGTGATTCCCGCTATTTATTTGTTGATGCATCGTAAGGCGCGTGAGGTGGACAACATTTGATGGGGCGACAGTGGTGGGGCATGGGGATTGTTTTATCACTCGTTCCCATGTGCCACATGGGAATGCCGTCTTGACCGCGTTGCGGTCAGTACGGATAAGATGCAGAAGCGACCGCAGCATTGAAATATTCGGGTGCAGGTTACAAACCTGCACTCGAAGTTGAGGCATGGGGTTATAACTCGTTCCCATGTGCCACATTACTGCCATTCAGTGAAACCCCAAAGGGGCATCATATTTATAGCCTAGGGCAACGCCCTAGGTTAAACGGAGAGAAGAGATTCAGCCCTGAAAGGGCGACATAAAACGCCATGCCGCCTTTTTATGTCGCCCTTTCAGGGCTGGGTGGGTATCATCGTTCTACCCCAGGGCGTTGCCCTGGGCTATAGGGATGCCGCCCCGTTGGGGCTAAAAATCCTTCACTGAATGGCAGTGATACTCAGCGTGGGAATGCGGTGTGTGCCGCTCCTGCGGCACGGGACGCAAAGCGTCCCCGTCGGCATTCCCACGGAGACCGTCACTGCCATTCAGTTAAGCCCAGTAGCATTGCAAGCCGTTGATTTTATTCCCCCTCCTCGCAGGAGGGGGCGAGGGGATGGTGATGGAGAGCTTCTTTCCTTCGGTTTTTTTGTCAAGGAATGAATGCCTTTGCTCACCACCCCTCAATCCCCTCCTTCAAGGAAGGGAGGCTCAGCGCTTAAACTGCAAGTCTTTTTTCTTAACTTAATGGTAGTGACGGAGACCGTGGGAACGAGAAGAAAACCTATCCCCCACGGCGTGCCCACCATTTTGGGATTATTCCTGCGCTGTCTCAAGCATATCCCTCAACTCCCCCAAACGCTGTTGCGATTGGGCATAAGTCACCAAATCCATCGCCTGTTGTGCCAGTGCCACTTCCCCGCGTTTATATTTATCCGGCATCCCAAAGTGAAACCAAATCTCCTTAAATTCCGCCTCTAACAATTCCGTCAAACGCTCATACACCTGGTTTTTTTCCGATGCCGAGGGTAATTTGCCGCGCATCCGCGTTTCCCCCACATCATCCAGCAACCCGCGCACATCCACATCCTCAAAGCTTTCATGGCATTCAATCGTAGCCTTGCCGCGATCCCGGTAACGTTTTAAGACCTCATAAGGATAAAAATAAGGCGTTTGACTTGCCGCGCATGCCTTGCAATGACAGGGAATCAACCGCTTGTATTCCAAACCGTGCAGATTGTGGTGAATCTTCTCCAATTCATAATCCAGCTTAACCAACAAATCCCGCTGATGCGCACCACTTAATCGAATCCGAATTTCCCGCCGCTCCAGGTCTTCACGCACTTCAGCACGGGTGTCATCATCACTGAGCACCACGCCGTTTTGCCAGACCCGCTCGCCCTGATCTTCAATCAAAGGATGCACGGCGACGATAAAACGGGTGAGTATGCCCTTGGGCATGAAACGCGGATAGCTGTAGCGCAGTTGCAAATACGGCGCGGTGAGCGGTGGGTATTCCGGCTTTTGTTTGCTCAACAACTGCGGCGCAATATAAAAACCGGATTCGGGCAATTCATAACACAGTTTGAATTCCATCATCAGGCGCAGCAATTCAGTACGCATGTCTTCATATTGGCTTTCATGCCAGATGGCTTTTAAATCAGCCGTGTTAAAGCGCCCACAATGCACGTACTCGCTGTCCAGCACCTTATACACCGCATCCGTGCCCCAGATGGGGTTCAGAATCACCACTTTTTTCAGCAACTCATCGTCCTGAAAATGCAGGCACACGCCCAGATCGTGCAAATAATCGCTCAGTTGCAGCGCATCCGTGCGGTTTTTGAAACCGTGTTGCTGGCAGATGTCCAAGTAATCACGCAGCGAAATATAATGCCGAGTATCGGCTTCCAAAGCTCTGCGCACTTTCAGCCAGGTTTTGGGTAATGCCTGCCCGACATGGGGTAATTGCTGAATGCGATAACGGATAAAATCCAGAATGGCGGCCAGCCCTTCGTTATTGCGTAAATCACAGTCAAAGCTGTGGTTGTGTAAATTATCGAAACGCTCGCGCAGCGAGGCTTCATCAAACTCCACCGTGCGCCCCAGCTTGCGGTTTTTGACAATAAACACTGGGCTGTTATCGCTGAACAACTCCTCCCGATTCAGCCAGCCGTAAAAATCATGGTCTTCCTTACGACTTTCCGCTACCAGCGCGTACAAGGAGCGTTTGGTGAGAAAAAACTGGTGCGTGGCGTGGTAAATCTGCTGACCGCCAAAATCCCAGATATTCACCCGAAATTTTTTATTGTCCGCGCCTGTTTGCAGGGTGGCGGGTAAATCAAATTCCCAGCGCGTAATATCAATGCCCCGCGTGGATTCTTCCTTGTCAGGCAAGTCGGCTTTGTCATTGATAATGCGCCGTGCCAGACTGGTTTTACCCGCACCACCTTCGCCCACAATCAGCAGCTTGGCTTCGTAGAGATAATCCAGTTCCGCTTCTGCCGCTTGGCGGAACCAGGCGCGGAGTTTGGTGATGTCGGCATCACCATTATCAAGATCAAGACTTTCCAGTGGTGGTTTTTCTATTGGATTGTCTTCTAAGTCCAGTGTCCGTAAATCGTGTAATTGCACAATTTCAGGTGCTATTTCTGTGATCTGATTGCTGATCAGCGTAAGTTGAGTGAGGTTTTGCAGTTGCCCGATGTCAGGCGGCAGCGTGCTGAATTGATTACTGCTCAGGTCAAGCTGAGACAGGTTTTGCAGTCGCCCGATGTCAGGCGGCAGCGTGCTGAATTGATTACCGCTCAGGTTAAGCTGAGACAGGTTTTGCAG